>QGUU01000680.1 GCA_003242525.1 Pseudomonadota bacterium
TGGCTGTTCGAGAAGGGCCCCATCACCTGGGACCAGGTGCTGGCCCGCTGGCGCCGGCGCGGCCCCATGAACGAGGAGTACGTGCGGGAGCTGCAGCGGGGCTACGAGCAGGTGCGCAAGCAGCTCGACAAGATCGTCACCGTCGTGCGCGTCGATGACATCTCCGCCGAGGATCACGTCGAGCGCGACCTGATGCTCATCAAAGTCAAGGCGCCTGCCGGAGGCCAGCGAACGGAAATTCGCGAACTGGTCGAAATTTTCCGTGGTCGGATTGTCGACGTAGGCGACCAGGAAGTCATGATCGAGATTTCCGGCAAAGAGGGAAAGATCGAAGCCTTTATCGATCGGATGCGCCCCTACGGTATTTTGGAACTTGTTCGCACCGGACGCATCGCAATGGTCCGTAGCCACGGCGAACCGCGCTAAGGACATCCTAGGGGGAGCCAAGACCGAAAGCAGGCAATGGAGCCGCTTCTTCTAGCGCCTCCTTCCTCGTACCGTTTTGTCCTTAGTCCATCGTCCTTTGTATTTACGTAACTCCCATGCCTGCAAAAATTTACTACGATAACGACGCCGACCTTTCGCTCCTCAAGGGCAAGACGATTGCGATTCTCGGTTACGGATCACAAGGCCACGCCCAAGCCCAAAACTTGCGGGACAGCGGCTGTAACGTGATCATCGGGCAGCGAAAAGGCAGCAAGAACTACGACTTAGCGGTCGAGCACGGCTTTAAGCCACTCCCCATCGACGAAGCGACAGCTCAGGCTGATATTGTCAACATCTTGCTCCCAGACGAAGTGCAAGGAGACCTTTATCGCGAGTTCATCCGCCCTAACCTCAAGCCAGGCAACGTGTTGATGTGCTCGCACGGTTTTAATCTCCACTTCGGCCAGGTCACTCCTCCCGAGGGAGTCGATGCGTTGCTGGTCGCCCCCAAGGGTCCAGGCCACTTGGTCCGCAGCGAGTTCGTGAAAGGCGGCGGCGTGCCTTGCCTTATCGCGGTAAGTGAAGGAGCATCGCAGGAAACGTTCCGGCTGGGTCTGGCCTACGCAAAAGGCATTGGCGGTACACGCGGCGGGGTCATCGAAACCACCATCGCCGAGGAAACGGAAACCGACCTCTTTGGAGAGCAGGTTGTCCTCTGTGGCGGGGTTAGCGAGCTCGTCAAAGCCGCGTTCGATACCCTTGTTGAAGCTGGCTATCAACCCGAGATGGCCTATTTCGAGTGCCTGCACGAGCTGAAGCTCATTGTGGATCTGTTCTACCAAGGCGGCCTCAGCTATATGCGATATAGCGTTTCAAACACCGCCGAATTTGGCGACTACACTCGTGGGCCCCGAATCGTAACCGACGCGACCCGGGCCGAGATGAAGAAAATTCTCAAAGAAATTCAAACCGGGCAGTTTGCCCGCGAATGGATCCTGGAGAACAAGGCGGGCGCTCCAGCCTTCAAGGCGATGCGACGTCGCGACCAGAACCTGATGATCGAAGAAGTTGGCCGCCGTCTCCGCAGCCTGATGTCTTGGATCGACGCTAAGG
>QGUU01000681.1 GCA_003242525.1 Pseudomonadota bacterium
CATCTGCCGCTTCGCGCTCGGCCGCCTTGCGCCGTTCCTGTGCGGCGGCCGCATCGCGCTGCGCCCAGTTCAGGAGCATTTCGTCGACGTCGCGCTCGGAATTTGCGAAGCGACGCTTCATATGCTGCGGTAGCTGGTCCCAATCCGTGCCGCCGATCACCTTCTCGAAATAGTATCGGCCCGGCTCATCGGGGAACGGCACATGGCCCTGATGTTCGACCAGATTGCCATGCTTGTCGAAACGGGCAATCAGCGTATTGCCGGAGCGGTCGGTTTCGACGACGGTGGTGCCTTCTTCATCGGCAAGCGTGGCCGAAAAATTGCCGGCGCCGGTGACCCGCTCCACCCACCCGTCAGGCCTCTGCGTCACGGTTTCGATCAGTTTCCCGTCCGCATCTCGACGCTCAGTCACGATCGAGCCGTCCGGCCCGACCGTCTGATGCGTGAAACTGCCGTCGGGCTCGCGCACGATATGGTCCAGCGTTCCGTCTGGCGAGAAGGTGGTGGTGCTCTGATCGCCTTCCGGCCAGAATCGGTCCGTCGTTAATGTGCCGTCCGGCCAGAGCGTGCTTTCGCGTATATCTCCAAATGGATTGGCTTCCAGAATGGTTGTGGCGCCGGTTTCCGGATCGATGATCTCGGCCAGCGCGCTTTCGGCCACACTGCCGTCCGGAAGCCGCCAGCGGAGGAACCATTCACCGGGCTCGTCACCGGGCAGGATCTGGAAATCGAGCCCTTCGGGCAATTCGGCGCTTCCAGTCCCCGACGGGTTGCACAGCGTCAGGTTTGCCGGCCCTTCGGCAGCCAACAACCCGTTATCTGCAAGGGGCACCGGAATGGACGGCAGCGAGCCTCCGGCTTCTTCGGACCCGGCGCCGCTCTCTTCCTCCCTGGGTCCGCCCTCGCGCTTGCGAATCGCATCGAGGAGCTTCTTGCTTGCAACCATGGTCTCGCTGGACTGCGGCCGGTCGGGGGCAAAGGGCAAGAGATTTACGTTGAGCAGCCCTCCCTCGCTGGCGTCCGGCGCATCCGCGGCGGTTGCGGCCGCCTCCGCAGGGGCCGGAGCTGAGCCGGCCGGCGGTACGATTGCCTCGAAGCCCTTCAGCCTGGCTTCCATCAAGCGGCTCTCGCGAATGGCGCGCGTACGCGCTTCTGCTGGAAGGCCAGGATCGCTCCTGAATTCCGGCTTGTCGAGTTCCAGCTTCACCCGCATGGACCCGTCCGGCAACTCTTCCACGACGGGCGTTACCCTGACCTTGTAGGTCGCACCGATCCGACCTGCTTCGCCTGCATTGGCGATCTTGTCGGCGACGCAGTCCATGGCGCCGACGATTCCGCCTCTGCATTCGACCTTGGGCTGAGGCGAATCTTCGTAATGCGAGAAGATGACTTCCGTCGGCTCACCCCGACAGAGCCTGTCCTGCGCCATGGCAGGCAGGGTCAAGGCGATCAGCGCAACGGAACCGAGAAGCGGTGATTTCTTCATGGCTGCCCCCTATTGCACGCCCCGTGCGAGGCGGCTGGCGAAGAGATCGAA
>QGUU01000682.1 GCA_003242525.1 Pseudomonadota bacterium
TCAACAAGAGATTGGAGAACATCTTCACATTTTGTTTTTTTTTTTTAATGAGCGGCCACCCCCGACATCTAACACGGTGTGCGTCTTCGGCGGCGTCGGAGGTGAAAAAGAGACAGGTGTAGATCAACTCCACCTTGGAGGAATCCAGCCCGGCCCATTGGGTGGCCCATTTGAACGGGATCACCAGCAGGTTGAACAGGTTCTTGGCAAAGAAGAAGCATACAAGGAAGGCGATGAAGAAACCGCCGATCGACCACATGAGGCGGCGGCGCAGCTCAATGAGATGCTCGATCAGCGGAGCAGACGATTTCTCGACTTCCTCGCGGTCGCGCTCGGATAGGCTCACTTCGTCCTCGCCGTTTTCTTCGCCGCAGTCGGCTTGGTGACTGACGCCTTCTTGCCGGAAGCAGCACCCTTTGAGGAGGTGGCGGACTTGGCCACCGGCCTTGCCGTACCCTTGGCGGCGGCAGTACCGGCCTTGGCCACCGGTGCAGCCGGCTTGACTGCCGTCTTCTTCGCGCCAGCCGAGGACAGGGCTTTCGGTGCAGCCTTCTTGTCGGAACTCGCCGGTTTGGAAAGACCAGCGCCCGCCGACGCAGTCACCGACGCGTCGGTCATGGCGGGGAAAGCCGGTGACGGCGGCGCAGTTTCAGGACCAGAGGGGCCGTGAGGCTCTGCCGCACCGTTCTTGGCCGCTTGCGCGGGGGCGGCAGGCGCTGCGCCCGAGTCAGACCCCGCCGCAGTCGACGTTTTCGGTTTCATGGCTTGATCGACACCGGCGCGGAGGTCTGCTGCGGCCTTCTCGAAGGGATTGAGCTGCTTTTTCACTTCCGTCATCGGATTGAGGCTGCGCAGCGACTCGACCGACTTCTTGACATCCTCAAGTTCGGCCTCCTTGAGCGCCTCGTCGAACTGGCGTCGGAAGTCGTTGGCCATGCTGCGCATCTTGGCCGTCATGCGCCCAAAGCTGCGCAGCATGTTAGGCAAATCCTTGGGGCCGACGACCACGATCATAATGATCGCGATCACCAGCATCTCGGTCCAGCCGACTTCCAACATGGCCGTCTATCCTGAAGCAACCGCGAGGCGGTTCAGCTCTTGCTGGTCTTCTCGCGAGATGCTTCGACCGTCTCGTCCGGGCGATGCTCGACGGTGCGCTTAGCTTCGGCGACGTCTTCCTCGTCGTCGGCGATGCCCTTCTTGAAGCTCTTGATGCCCTTGGCCATGTCGCCCATCAGCTCCGGAATCTTGCCCCGGCCGAACACCAGCAACACGATGACCAGCACGATCAGCCAGTGCCAGATCGAAAATGAACCCATTACAATTCTCTCCCGCGCGGTTTCCCAACCGTTGATCTATGCGCTTTCGTGTCCCGTTTCAAACAGAACCACGACAGTCTCCCGGCCCATATGCCGTATATCCCATACGCCCCGCAACGGCAAAAAGGCATTGCCGGTCAATCTTCGGTGACACGAGGGGTAAGCAGGCCGAGTTCCTCGAGATCGATATCGGTCAGGGGGTCCTCGTCCTC
>QGUU01000208.1 GCA_003242525.1 Pseudomonadota bacterium
ATTGCGCGATGCCTGGTCCAGCGAGGCGGGAATCCGCGACAGGCCCGCTTCGATGCCACCGGCCGAAATTGCCAGGAAACGGACGGTGAGCGCATAGATCACGGCCGCGCCGGAGCCTATGAAAAGCAGGCCGGTCGAGAAGCCGAGCCAGTTCGTGGCCAGCCGGTCGATATGGCCGTCCAGCCCGGCCAGGACGATCAGCACGCCGATGGCGACAACCGTGCCGGGCGCGGCATAGCCGAGCGTCGACAGCCGCAGCAGCCAGGATGATTTCGCGCCGGGCTTCAGGCGCGTGGCATAGGCGACGACAAGGCCGAAGCCGACGGTGACGACGGTTGCCACGGCCGCGATCGTGACGGTGCTGAACGCCTCGCCGATGATCCGCTGCGACAGGCCCGCGAACTGGTAGCGTTCCCACGCCTTGGCGGCCAGATAAAGGGCAGGAGCCACGAAGCCGAGCAGGACGGGCAGGGCGCCTGCTGCCAAGAGGGCGATGCCGCTCCCTTTAGCGACAGGCTGCGGCACGAGCTTGCGGCTGCGGCGCGCATCGCAGGCATAGCGCTGCTTTCGCCGCGCCCATCGCTCCAGCGCCACCAGCGCCACGACCATCATCAGCAGCACGAGGGCGATCTGCGCCGCACCCGGCAGGTCAGCCCTTGTGATCCAGGTCGTGTAGATCGAAACCGTCATCGTCCGCACGCCAAGAAACTCGGCCGCGCCTATGTCGTTCAGCGTTTCCATGAGGGCGAGGCTGATGCCAACCGCAACGGCCGGACGCGCCAGGGGCAGCGCCACGCGCCAGAAGACGCCGCGGCGCGAGACGCCGAGCGTACGCGCGGCCTCGATGAGAGTGCCCGACTGGGTGATGAACATGGCCCGCGTGGGGATGTAGACATAGGGGTAAAGCACGAAGCCCAGCAGCATTATGCAGCCGGTCATGGAGCGTATGTCGGGTAACCGGAAATCGCGCGGGCTCTCATAGCCCAGCAGCCAGCGGATCGCACCCTGCAGCGGGCCGATCGGGTGGAGTATGTCCAGATAGGCATAGGCTATGATGTAGGTGGGAACGGCCAGCGGCAGCAGAAGCGCCCATTCCAGCACCCGCCTGCCGGGGAAATCATAGGCCGTGACAAGCCAGGCGGTGGTCGTGCCGATAATGGCCGTCGCTAGGCCCACGCCGGCCAGCAATATCGCCGTATCCCACAGGGCAACCGGCAGGACGGTGGAAAAGAGATGGTCCCAAAGGCCGTCCGACCCCTTGGCCGCCTCCAAAAGCAGCCCGGTGAAGGGAACCAGCACGAACAAGGCTATCAGCCCTGCCGAAAGCAGCCAGCCGCTGGCGGAGAACCAGGTGGGCCGGGCTGCCTTCGGGCGGGCGAAAGCTGCCGCGCGGAAGGAAGGCGCCAACGGGGCGCCTTCCATTTCCTCAGTTGTCAAAACCGACCTTGTCGACAATTTCGCTTGCCTGCTTGCGATGGCTGACGATCTCCGACAGCGACTTGTCGTCGATCTTCAACTCGCCGAAGGAGGCGATGATCGGATCAATCGCAGCGCCGGGCTTGACCGGATATTCGTAATTGGCCTCGGCATAGATCTTCTGGGCCTCGTCAGAGACCAGATATTCCAGAAGCTTCACGGCCTCGTCCCTGTTCGGGGCATGTTTGGCTATCGCCGCGCCGCTGATGTTCACCTGCGTGCCGCCGTCCTTGAAGGTCGGGAGGATGACCTTGATGGCTTCCGCCCAGGCGACCTGCTCCTCGCCGCCCCGGCCGGATTTCATAAGGCCGACATAGTAGGAATTGGCGATGCCGATGTCGCAAATGCCGCCCAGTATGTCCTTGGCGACGTCGCGGTCGCCGCCGCCAGCCTTGCGGGCAAGATTGTCCTTGACGCCGGCCAGCCACTTTTCGGTTTCCTCGGCGCCGTAATGGGCGATGTAGTCCGCAAACAGTGCGGTGTTGTAGGGATGCTGGCCGGAACGGATGCAGACCTTGCCCTTCCATTTCGGGTCTGCCAGATCCTCATAGTTGAAGGATTCCAGCTCGAGATCCTTGGCCGCGTAAAGCACGCGCGCACGCATGGAAAGGCTGAACCAGTGGCCCTCCGGATCCCGCAGCTGTTCCGGCACCGCCGCGTTCAACGCCTCGGATTCGATCGGCTGGGTGACGCCCTTTTCCACCAGGTCCACCAGATTGCCGGCGTCCACCACCATCAATATGTCTGCGGGAGAACTTTCGCCTTCGGAGGCGACGCGCTCGGCCAGGCCATCCTTCAGGAACACCGTATTGACCTTCGTGCCGGTCGATTTTTCGTAGGCTTCGAGGAGAGGGGCGACGAGTGCCGGTTCTCGCGTGGTATAGAGATTGATCTCGGCCGCTGCGGCCACGGACGGGCCGGCCAGAAGCGATGCTGCAGCTATGGCGGATGCCAGGATGGAGTGCGAGTTCATGTAACCCTCCGTTAGGAACGGCACCCCTAGCACCATTTCATGACTAGGTCAGTCAAGTTTTGTTGGACGAGATAACATCGATATCACGAAAATGTGATAATGGCCGATAGGTCCGCCGAAAGGAGGCAAGCGCAGAGGCGCGGTCAGAATGCCAGAACGCGATCGGCCAGGACCGAGATCCTGACCTCGGACGTGCCGTCGGGCAGGCGCTCCATGGTGCGCACCTTCAGCGGCATGTCGAGCCCCTCCACCCGCAAGATGATCTGCTCGACCTCCCCCTGGAAGATTCGCTGCTCGATCCTGGCCGGCAGGTCGCCCTGTTCCAGGGAGACGGTGATTGCCTGGGGCCGCACGAAAAGGGTCGCGGCGCTATCGGGTTGAAGATCGAGTTTCTGAGGGAAATTGCCAATCGGGGTCTTCAGCGTTCCGTCGCGGTATATGCCGGGTATCCTGTTGAAGGCGCAGAAGAATTCAGCCGCATAGGCGCTGTTGGGCCGATCGTGCAGGTCATAGGGCGAACCCTGCTGGACGATCCTGCCGGCGCGCATGAGCACCACGCGATCTACTGAGGACAGCGCCTCCTGCGGGTCGTGCGTGACCATGATCACGGTCGTGTTCAGCGACTTGAGGAGAGCGAGCGTTTCGGTCCGTACCTTTTCCCGCAGCCCATGGTCGAGATTCGAGAAGGGCTCATCCATCAGAACGATCTTCGGACGGGGCGCAAGGGCGCGTGCAAGTGCCACGCGCTGCTGTTCTCCGCCGGAAAGCGTGTGCGGGTAGCGGTCCACCAGGTGCTGTACGCCGACCCGTTCGATCGCATCGGCGGCGTAGGACGCAGCCTTCTGCCTGGACAGCCGCTTCAGGCCGAAAAGGATGTTGTCGCGCACCGTGAGATGCGGGAAGAGCGCATAGTCCTGGAAAACAAAGCCGATATTGCGTGCCTCGGGCTCAACGAATGTCTGCGGGCCGTTGACCTCTCCCCCTTCCAGGAAGATCTGACCCCCGTCGACCGTTTCCACCCCTGCGATCAGGCGAAGCAGCGTCGATTTTCCGCAGCCCGAATGCCCGACAAGCGAAACGACCTCGCCACGGGGAACATCAAGGCAGATGTCCGCTACCGCGGCGATGCTCCCGAAGGAACGGCTGACGTGCAGCAATTTCAGGGCGAGTTCGTCGCTAGGCCGATCCATGCTGCTGCTCCGGCGTCATTGGTCATGTCTCAGAGATATCCATTGACTTGCTTTTGTCCAAGGCGGTGATCTGGCGCAGTTGGGCAAGACGTGCCGGAATGAATGCAAACCGCAGGAACGCAGCGCTCAATACCCCCGAGATCCCGTTCCTTCGACAGGGAAAGGAAGTACTTGACCCGTACGTTTTTGAAACGAAAGGGGGAAAATGGTGCTGCCAGCGAGGATTGAACTCGCGACCTCTCCCTTACCAAGGGAGTGCTCTACCACTGAGCTACGGCAGCGCCAGAATGCGCCGCCTTCTGCCATATCGTCCCGGCAAGCGCAAGCTGTGTATGAAGGCTTTGTGCGGGCGTGTGGATGCGCTATTCGCCACAGCCATGCAGGCGCCATAATTGGCGCTATGGATCGATTGGGTGGATCATGACGGGACGTAATTCTCGACCTGACAAACCGACCGATGACCGCAAGGCGAGGCTCGCGGAAGCCCTGCGCGCCAATCTCCAGAAGCGCAAGGCGCAATTGCGCGCGCGCCGTGCGGGGCAAGCCGATGTGAGACCCGAGGGGCTTCCGGCTGCGCCGAAGCAAAAGGACTGATCGGTTTTCCGCCGGAGGGAAAACGGTTTCTTGAACCGCACGGCTGCCTACGCTAGGGCTGTGCCTTACTCAACCGATTGAAAGCCGACGTCCACGCCGGCCGGGGAAATTTTATGGATCGAATCAGGATCATCGGCGGCAGGGAACTCACCGGTACAATTCCGATTTCAGGCGCCAAGAACGCGGCGCTGCCGCTCATGATCGCCTCGCTGCTTACGCGGGAGACGCTCACGCTGGAAAATGTGCCGCATCTCGCGGATGTGGAACAGCTGACCCGCATCCTCGGCAACCACGGTGTGGACTATTCGGTCAATGGCAAGCGGGGCCACCAGAACGGTAGCCCCAGCGGTTACGCACGCACGATCAATTTTACTGCGGAGAACATCGTCGACACCACCGCGCCCTATGAGCTCGTCTCGAAGATGCGGGCTTCCTTCTGGGTCATCGGTCCGCTGCTGGCGCGCATGGGCGTCGCCAAGGTATCGCTTCCCGGTGGCTGCGCTATCGGCACGCGCCCGGTCGATCTCTTCATCGACGGGTTGCGCCAGCTTGGCGCCGAGATCGATGTGGATACGGGCTATGTCGTGGCCACGGCGAAGAATGGATTGGTCGGGAACCGTTATGTCTTCCCGAAGGTCTCGGTTGGCGCCACCCATGTCCTGATGATGGCTGCAACGCTGGCGCGGGGCCAGACCGTTCTGGAAAACGCCGCGCGTGAGCCAGAGATCGTCAATCTGGCAGAGTGCCTGATCGCCATGGGAGCCAAGATCCATGGGGCGGGCACCTCCACCATCACCATCGAGGGCGTGGACGAACTGTCCGGCGCGAAGGTCCGCGTCATTCCGGACCGCATCGAAACTGGTACTTACGCCATGGCAGTCGCAATGACTGGGGGCGACGTGCTGCTGCAGGGGGCACAGCCGGATCTTTTGCAGGCGGCACTGGACGTCATTGAACGAACGGGGGCAGAGATCACGCCTACCAACCAAGGCATAAGGGTAAGGCGCAATGGCGCTGGCATTGCGCCAGTCGACGTCACCACCGAACCCTTCCCCGGCTTCCCCACCGACCTGCAGGCCCAGTTCATGGG
>QGUU01000683.1 GCA_003242525.1 Pseudomonadota bacterium
GGGAGGTTGAGTGGGCTCCGCCCCCCCCTTGGGGGGCTCGCCGGCATTCATCAGTTCCTGGGCCGTTGCCGTGTTGGGTAGGGCGACGCCGAGTGTCCTGGCGCTTTCGAGCGCCAGCCCAAGGTCCTTCTGATGCAGGTTGATGCGGAAGCCAGGGGCAAAGCTGCGTGAGATCATCCGCTCGCCATGCACCTCAAGCACGCGAGAGGATGCGAAGCCACCCATGAGCGCGGCGCGCACCTTGGCGGGATCGCACCCGGCCTTGCTGGCGAAGACGAGCGCCTCCGCTACCGCCTCGATATTCAGCGCCACGATGATCTGATTCGCGATCTTGCAGATTTGGCCCGCGCCATTCTGCTCGTCGATCAGTGTGATGTTCTTGCCCAGCTTCTGGAAAATGGGCAGCGCCCGGTCGAATTCCGCTTGGGGGCCGCCGACCATGATTGTAAGGCTGGCCGCCTTGGCGCCGACCTCACCACCCGACACGGGCGCATCGAGATATCCGGCGCCTTTTTCGCGGAAACGTGCTGCGAAATTCCGCGTGGCGATGGGGCTGATGGAACTCATGTCGATCACGAGCGCGCCTGAGGAAACGCCCTCCAATACCCCGTTTGCGCCGAGCAGGACGCGCTCTACGTCCGGCGTATCGGGCAGCATGGTAATGACGATTTCCGATCTCCGGGCGACCTCGGCCGCACTCTCCACCACCTCTGCCTCGAGATTCTCCGGAAGGGGAGAACGGTTGAGAACCGTGATGATCTGATGCCCCGCGGCAATCAGGTTTCGCGCCATCGGCGCTCCCATTACACCCAGTCCGATAAAACCGATTTTCACTTGATCTCCCCGTGCTTCGTCTTGCGGCTGTATGGGCGTATGATATATGACATCATACAAATTTCAATGCGGGCGTCTGGAGAAATCGCATGCGGGAACGCGCAAATTCCTTGAAAGCATCGTTGAGGGCCGGCGAGCCACAGATCGGTATCTGGTGCTCACTCGGCTCGGCGCTGACGACCGAGGTCGTTGCCGGGGCCGGTCCCGAATGGATACTGATAGATGGCGAGCACAGCCCCAATCACCTGCTTACAATCATGGCGCAGTTGCAGGTTGCTGCGGCGTTTCCCTGCGAGGCCGTAGTGCGCCTGCCCTCCGACGACGCGAACCAGATCAAGCAGGCAATGGATGTCGGCGCTCGCAGCCTGATGATTCCCAATGTGCGCACGGCCGAGCAGGCCCGCACCATCGTGTCGGCCATGACCTACGCGCCCGGCGGTTTCCGCGGTTTTTCCGTCGGCCATCGTGCCAATCAGTTCGGTCGTATTAAGGACTACCATGCGACGGCGCGGACGAACCAGCTTCTTGCCGTGCAGATCGAGTGCCAGACCGGTGTCGCAAATGCTGCGGAGATAGCCGCCGTGGACGGTGTCGACGTGCTGTTCGTCGGCCCGGGAGATCTGTCAACGAATCTGAACGCAATGGGAAATCCGAACGCCGCCCACGTCCAGGAGGCCATTACGTCAGTGCGCA
>QGUU01000209.1 GCA_003242525.1 Pseudomonadota bacterium
GATAAGAGAGAGGGTTTTGCCCCCGGGGGGGGGGGGGTGCGATCAGCCAGACCGAGAAGCCGACGCCGGGAATGGGTTCCCTGGCCCCCAGCAGGGTCAGCAGTCGGTCATAGCGGCCGCCGCCGGCCAGGGCGCGCTCACCAGGTCCGATAGCGATTTCAAACACGAGTCCCGTGTAATAGTCGAGCGGGCGGCCGAAGGCGGCATCATAGCGGATAGAATCGAGCGGCAGGCCGTGACGCGCCATGGCATCGGCCCGTGCGGAGAAGTCTGCCAGCGCCATGTCGAGTGATAGGCCGGCCTTGTCGGAAAATATTTGCAGCGATGTCACGGCCTCGGCAAGTGGCACGTCTATGGCAAGAAAGTGCTGCAGTGCCGAGAACGCCTCGTCGGATAGTCGCACTGAACGCAGTTGCGCCTTCTCCACAAGGCGGCGCGCAATGTCGGCAGCTGTCCGGCCGGCCGTCGCGGGCAGGCCCGCCTTTTCCATGCCTGCAGCGATATGCGCAGTCAGGGCTTCAAGGTCTCCGTCCAGCGCCATCATCGCCACAGGCTGCGGCAAGGCTGCGTTACGCGGCGGATTTGCCAGGTCGGCTAACGCCGTTTCCAGCATGGCATGCGAACCGAAGGCGCGGGCGAGGCGCATGCGCCATCCACGCGGCAGGCCGAGTGCGGCAAGCACGGCCTCGAACAGGCTCTGATCGCCAAGCGTGACGAAAAGCGGCCTGCCTGGCAGGACGCGCGCCAAGAGCGCATATGCGTCCGCCACGGAACGGGCATCGGCGGCCGCCATGTCTGTCTCGCCAAGATCCTCGATGCCGGCCTGGAAGAACTCGTTCGCGCCGTCCCGTCGCTGGCGGAACACTTCGCCAAGATACCCATAGCGGCGCGGCGTGCCGGCCTTGGCCGCTATATGGTCAAGGCACACGGGAATGGTGAACTCGGGGCGGAGGCACAGCGTTTCGCCGGTCTCGCTCTCGGTAAGAAAGATGCGGCGGCGCAGGTCCTCTCCCGCCATGTCGAGGAATGGGTTGGCCGGCTGGAGCACCGGCACCTCCACCGGTGCGGCACCGCGCTCCGCCAGCAGGGCGGCAATGTCAGCCGCAAAGGCAGGCAGCCGGCCGCTCATCACCGCACCCTGCCTTGCGTTGGTTCCTCGCCACGATCCGGGCGCGCGCGGCAGGCGAGGGGCGCGGCCGGGAAGAGCGCCTTACCTTCAAGCCTGCCGGTGCAGATTTCCGCCGAACCGGGCATCAGGCGCGATCCCTGGCCCGCTCTGCCGCTTGCGCTTCCAGGACCTTGCGCACCTCGGCCACGAGATCCGCTTCTTTTACGGTGATCTGCCCGGGTCGCGCTTCCTTGTATTCGGCATGGTCGGCAATGGCGGCGGCCTGACGTGCGCCTTCGATAAGATCCTTGATCTGCACGACCCCTTCCTCGCGCTCGCTGGAGCCCTGGATGACGGCAACTGGCGAGCCGCGACGGTCGGCATATTTGAGTTGCGCCTTCATGCCCGCGCCGCCGAGATACATTTCGGCGCGGATGCCGGCCTGCCGAAGGTCCGACACCATTTTCTGGTAGCGGCCGAGGCTTTCGGTGTCTCTGTCCATGGCGAGCACCACGACCGGCGCGATCACGTCCGACATGTCGAGCTTGCCGAGGTTCTTCAGCGCCGTCATCAACCTGGAGACGCCAATGGAAAAGCCTGTGGCCGGCACGGGTTCGCCGCGGAAGCGTGATACCAGCCCGTCATAGCGGCCGCCGCCGCCAACCGAGCCGAAGCGCACGATCTGGCCTTCCTCGTTGGGAATTTCTGCGAGCAACTCCGCCTCATAGACCGGGCCGGTGTAATATTCGAGGCCGCGCACGACTGAGGGATCAATGTTTACCCGACCGTCATCATAACCGGCGGCCGCGATCATGGCAGCTATGTCGGCCAGTTCCTGGACGCCGTCCTCTCCGCGCGAAGAACCGGAAACGGCCGATCTCATTGCATGCAGCTTGTCAGCCGCGCTGCCATCGGAGGTAGCCGTAAGCAACAGCACCCTGTCGGCCTGGCTCTCATCGAGCCCCGCGCCCTTGGTGAAATCTCCGCTTTCGTCCAGGCGTCCCTTGCCGAGCAGGTCGCGCACGCCATCCACGCCCACCTTGTCCAGCTTGTCTATGGCGCGCAGCACGGTGAGCCGGCGGCCGGCGTTCTCTTCGCCGCCCAGGCCAATCGCCTCTAGAACGCCATCCAGAACCTTGCGGTTGTTCACCCGGATGACATAGTCGCCGCGCTGGATGCCGAGCGCCTCCATCACGTCGGCCATCATCATTGCCATTTCGGCATCGGCGGCCACGCCGGGCGTGCCGACCGTGTCGGCATCGAATTGCATGAACTGGCGGAAGCGGCCCGGGCCTGGCTTCTCGTTGCGGAACACCCAGCCCGACCGATAGCTGCGGAAAGGCTTGGGCAGCCGCTCGTAGTTTTCCGCCACGTAGCGAGCCATCGGCGCGGTGAGGTCGTATCGCAGCGAGAGCCACTGTTCGTCGTCGTCCTGGAAGGAGAACACGCCTTCGTTCGGCCGGTCCTGGTCTGGCAGGAACTTGCCGAGAGCATCGGTGTATTCGATCAGCGGCTGGTCTACCGGCTCGAAGCCGTAAAGCTCATAGACCTCCTTGATCCGGGCCATCATCCTGTCGACCGCCCGAATGTCCTCTGCTCCGCGGTCGATGAAACCACGCGGCAGGCGCGCCAGCATCCTTTGCGATTTTTCGGCCATGCGGTTGTTGCCCGTTAAAGGTGGTGTCCGTGGCTGGGTCGTGCCGGCCGCCGCGGAGGTTCAAAGCCCCCGCGTCCTAGCCGATGGCGCTTTCAGCGGCAAGGGTCGTGCGCAGCCGGCAAGGTTCACCCGCAGACATGATGTGAACATTGCTATTGATTGAAAGACATATGTTCACTAGTACGGAGAGGGTAATCGGGAGTCTGCCATGAGCATCAATGTCGCCCCCATCGGGCTTGCCCGGGAACTGAAGGAACGGCAGGCATCGGGCAAGCCGATCCGCATCGGCCTCATCGGATCGGGCGAGATGGGTACCGATATCGTCACCCGCGTTGCCCATATGGACGGCATCGAGGTCGGCGCCATTGCGGAATTGAAGCTGCCCAATGCGCTCAAGGCCGTCGAGATCGCCTATCAGGAGAAGGGGCACGCCAGGGAAGTCTCCACCGCTTCCGCCATGACCGAGGCGATGGAGGGCGGCAAGATTGCCGTCACGGACGATGCCGAGCTTGTCATCGGCAACGACCTGATCGACGTCGTGATCGATGCCACCGGCGTGCCCGCAGTCGGGGCCGAGATAGGCCTGAGAGCCATGGAGCACGGCAAGCACCTGGTGATGATGAATGTCGAGGCCGATGTCACCATCGGCGCCTATCTCAAGGCCGAAGCCGAGAGGCTTGGCGTCACCTATTCGCTCGGCGCCGGCGATGAGCCCTCGG
Organism: Pseudomonadota bacterium; assembly: GCA_003242525.1. Taxonomy (GTDB): domain Bacteria; phylum Pseudomonadota; class Alphaproteobacteria; order Rhizobiales; family Rhizobiaceae; genus Mesorhizobium. The sequence goes on from QGUU01000209.1 coordinate 3,485, forward strand.
CCTGCATGGAACTGATCGAGTTCGTCTCGGCCATGGGCCACCCCATCGTCGCCGCGGGCAAGGGCAAGAACAATCCGTTGAATGTCGATGCCACGCCGCCCGACTATGAGGAGGAGGCGCATCGCCGGAACATGAACGTGCGCATGCTCGTCGAGTTCGTCGATGGCTCCAAGACCATGGTCGAGATGGCTGCCATCGCCAACGCCACCGGCCTGGTGCCTGACCGGCCAGGCATGCACGGCCCCTCCGCCACGCTCGGCGAATTGTCGAAGACGCTGATTCCGCAGAAGGACGGAGGCGTCCTGTCGAAGGTCGGCGTGGTCGACTATTCAATCGGCAAGGGCGTGGCCCCTGGTGTTTTCGTTATCGCAGACATGTCGCATCCGCGCATTACGGAGCGCATGGAAGATCTGAAAATGGGCCAGGGCCCATACTTCACCTTCCACCGGCCCTACCACCTGACTTCGCTGGAGGTGCCGCTCACCTGCGCCCGCGTCGTGCTTCACGGCAAGGCCGACATGGTGCCGCTGGCAAAGCCGGTGGCCGAAGTCTGCGCCGTCGCCAAGAAGGATCTCAAGCCCGGCGACACGCTCGATGCCATAGGCGAATATTGCTACCGCGCCTGGATCATGACCGCGCCGGAAGCGCGCGCGGCGAAGGCCATTCCCTGCGGCATGCTGCAGGGGGGCTCGGTAACGGCGCCGATCAGGAAGGGCGAACTCATCACCTATGCCAATGCCGCTGTGAAGCCCGGCTCGAAACTTGCCGAGCTGCGCGCGCGCCAGGACAGGCTCGTCTACGGAGAATGAATGATGGCTAGAGCCTCGGGATCGGTCGTGGGCGAGCGGGCGAATCTGCCATTTGCCTACCGGCAATATTCGCCCGATCAACTACGCGAGGTCCTGCGCAAGATGTATCTGATCCGCCGCTTCGAGGAAGGGGCGGAAGACAGCTACATGCGCGGGCTGGTGCACGGCACCATGCACCTTTCCATTGGCCAGGAGGCGAGCGCGGTTGGCATCTGCATGCCTCTCACCGATGCCGACCAGATCACCTCCACCCATCGCGGCCACGGCCACTGCATCGCCAAGGGCGCGGATGTGAAGAGGATGTTTGCCGAGTTCTTCGGCAAGACGACAGGCTATTGCAAGGGCCGGGGCGGTTCCATGCACATAGCCGACGTTACCAAAGGCAATCTCGGGGCCAACGGCATCGTTGCGGGTGGCATTCCGATCGCAGTGGGTGCAGCCCTCTCCGCCAAGAAGATGAAGACCGGAAAGGTGGTCGTCTCCTTCTTCGGTGACGGAGCCAACAATGAGGGCGCGTTCCACGAATCGTTGAACATGGCATCGATCTGGAAGCTGCCGGTGATTTTCGTGTGCGAGAACAACGGCTACGGCATGTCGACCTCGACCGCCCGTTCCACCGCAGTGCGGGACATCGCCGATCGTGCAGCCGCCTACGCCATGCCCGGCGTCATCGTCGACGGAAACAATTTTTCCCAGGTGGCCGAAGCCTCGCACATTGCAGTGGAGCGGGCGCGGCGCGGCGAGGGGCCGACGCTCATTGAAAGCAAGACATACCGCTACCGGGGGCATTCAAAGAGCGACCGCAACCGTTACCGCACGAGGGAGGAGATCGAGGACTGGATGACCAACCGTGATCCGATCAGCCTCTTCGAGAAGGAACTGCTCGAATTCGGCGTCATCGATCAGGCTGGGATAGAGGCGGTTCGGGCAACGGTGGGGAAGGAGAACGCGGACGCGGTTGGATTTGTCAGGCAAAACCCGATTGCCACGCCCGCCGAACATGAACTCTTACTTTACACGCA
>QGUU01000684.1 GCA_003242525.1 Pseudomonadota bacterium
TAAAGTTCCGGCACGACCGGAGTGTCGGCAATGATGTTCGGCAAGGCTCCGGACCAGACCGTGATCAGCCCTTGCAGGGCGCGCACGACAGGATCGACCTTGTAGGTAGAAACCATCGGCACGCCGCATAACGCCAGTTCAAGCGAAACGGTCCCCGAGGCAATGATGGCGGCGTCTGCCTCGCCAAAGGCCCCCCATTTCTCGTTCGCGCCAGTTGTGACCTCGGGCCTGTACGCCCAATTTGCAACCGCTTCCCGCACCGTGTCCTCCACATGTGGCACGGTGGGCAACAGCAGGCGCATGCTGTGGCCGCGCCTTGCCAGGATCGAGACAGTCTCGCCGAAAGGCCCGATCAGTCGCCGCACCTCGCCGCGCCGGGAGCCCGGCAGCAGCAGCAAAGTCTTGGTGCGACTTGGCGACAGGTCCCTGGGAGCAGCCTGCCTCGCGGCAGCCTCCAGCACCCCTGGGTCGCGGGTGAGCCTGTGCCCGACATAGACGCCCGGCGGGCCGCCGAGCCTTTCCAGTTCCGCCGCCTCGAAGGGCAACAGGCACAGAATCCGGTCCACATAAGGCCGCATCGCCGGCGCCCTGCCCGGCCTCCAGGCCCACACGCTGGGACAGACATAGTGGATGATCGGAATGGACGGATCGGCTGCGCGGACCTTGCGCGCGACGCGGAGCGAGAAGTCGGGGCTGTCTATCGTGACAAGACAGTCGGGCTTCTCCCGTATGACGGCATCGGCGGTCTGGCGGATACGCCGCATCAGCCGCGGCAGGTCGCGCAATACCGCGCTCAGGCCCATAAGGGCAATCTCGCCCGCATCGAAGATCGAGGAGAGGCCAAGGGCGCCAAGATGGCGGCCGCCGACGCCGCTCAGCCGGACCTCGCGGCCGGCAAGCGTCCGAAGCGCCTCCACCATATCCGCGCCCAACAGGTCGCCCGATTCTTCCCCCGCGACGATTGCGAGCTTCAGCGGGCGATCCGGCAGGGTGCGCTCGTTCATGTCTCGTCCTTGGGTGGAATCCCGATCACGAACATGCCCAGGGCATTGGCCCGGGCAATCATCGGGGGGCCTTCCAGAACCAGCGTGTGGCCCGCTTCGACGCCAATCCCTGCCAGGCCTGCCGCATGGGCCAGTTCCACGGTCCGCAACCCGATTGCGGGAAGGTCGGCGCGCACCTCCTGCCCCGGCTTGGCGCATTTGACCAGAACGCCGCGCGTCTTGCCAGCCAGCCGACCGTGATCGCGCATGCCCCTCACGCGCTCCAGCAAGCCGTCCGTACCCTCTATGCCCTCCAATGCGATGGCGCGACCGCCTATTGCGACGGCGCCCTGGCCGATATCGAGCGCGCCGATCGTCTCGGCAGCGATACGTGCAGCCTCGATGTCGCGCCAGTCCGACCCAGTTGGCGAAGCCGCGGTCATCAACCCCTCGTCGGCGAGCAGTTCGGGAACGATCTCGTGTGCGCCGACCACCTTGATGCCGCGCTTTTCTATATACCGGACCACGCCCCTGAGCAGGCC
>QGUU01000685.1 GCA_003242525.1 Pseudomonadota bacterium
TTATGACGGTTTTTTGGGTTCGGAAATTTTTATAAGAGACAGGTCACGCTTCACGACATGCCCGCCCTTACGCGCCTGGCCGAATTCGAACCCGCCTATCTCAACAATCGTTGATGATCTGGCCGGCGGCGGCAGGTCCAGTGTCCCTAGGTCAAGGCTTCGCCTGCGCTGGATCGGCTCCTGCGGTTGTCGGGGTGTGCCGAGGGTCCTCCACCGGACGCATGGGCGATCAACGCTGGCAGGGGCGTAACAAAGAGAAGGAAGGCGAAGAGGAATGCTGGGACCAGGTAAGTGGATTGTGGGGTGATCAAAGCAGCCTGTGCCAGGAAGCACCCCAGGAAGATCGTGCTTACGGCCGTTGTGGCGCCGCGAGGCATCACGTGTTCCGCTTTGTTTCTGTACCATCGGCTACCAACATGGAGGATCGCTGCGGCGACCAGCATTTGCCATAGAGCTACCGGCGGCAGGCTGGGGTTTCTGACATCCAATGATTTCTGCAGCTTCTTCCAATAAATCCGAAGCGCCTCGAGCGGGTCTGATAAGATGGTGCGGACGTACAAATCCATGGCGATATCGTAATACTCCTTGCTGGGATATTGTACGTCAGGTTTGATCTCCTTCGCCCGCATCACTCCATAGGAGTCTAACCATTTGATACCGAAAGAATTTTCTACTGTGCCAAGACCAAGAAAAAGTGCATGGGAGATTCCATGCTGCTCCATGTTGGCGGACGGTTCCAGGCCATAGGCAAGGTCGCGTACCTTAAGCAGGGAGGCGGGCGCCCACAGCAGGGCGACCGATATGCCGGCTACAGCCAGAGGAGTGACTATGCTTTCGCCTCGACGTCTCGCTGACCAAACCCAGAACAAGCCTGCAATCATGGCGGCCAGAACCCCCATCATGCCGATCGCCTGGCGCAGCAGGAGGGCACCGACGAGCGCAGAAAATGCCACCAGAAGCGCGGAGCCAAAGACGTACGGGTTTGCCACTTGCCCCTGCCTGCGCGCAAAGATGACCAGCGCGGGGAGGGCGGCCAGGCATGCCACACCGAACTGAGCAGGATGAGGGCTCAGCGCATGCGACGCATTGACCAGGGGAACTGCCAGCAGAAGGAACAATGAAGCGGAGATGCCGGCTCCTGTCAGAAACATACCGCCGGCGAGCGCCAGCAGGCCGACATAGTTAACAACAGTATTGACGCGGCTGACATCGCTCAGGACGGGTGGCCGATCGGCAAAAAGGGTCCATGAGCCGATCAGAAGAGCATGGCCAGGGTCATCGGCACCGTATCTGGTGGCATAGGCGACGACTTCATCGCCCTCCCCGCATCCCACCAAAAGCTTCCCTGTCCGGAATGTGCAATTTGCGGCGTGGAGCCAGGAATTTGTAACCCGTACTGGAGCTTGAGTCACCTCCGCGAACTGATCGGCCTGCCCCAGCGAATGCATGAACCCCGGCGCCACCCAGGAATAGAGCACGGGGACAACAGGAATTCCGGCAAGAAGTTTCCGCCCTCGATGAGGG
>QGUU01000210.1 GCA_003242525.1 Pseudomonadota bacterium
AGGATGCCGCCAGGCGCGCTTTCCCTTCGAATTTGGGGCGCACCGGCGGTGCACGCGCGAAGTTTGTCTGGGATTCGGCATTCGCGCTGCTGATCGTCACCGGCGCGCTGCTCGGCCTCAGCCTGCCGCTCGGCAAGATGGGAACCGAGGCCGGTGTAGCGGGGATAGTCTGGGCCTTCGTTGTTTCCCTGGGCGCAGGCGGCGTGCTTTTGATCGTGCTCCTGCTGCGCGGCGGGCGCGTATCCCTGACTGTACGCCGGCTGCGCTACTTCCTGGTCACCGCAACGGTTTCCTATGCAATTCCCAATTTCCTGATGTTTTCGGCCATTCCGCATCTTGGCGCCGGCTATACGGGCATAATGTTCACGCTCTCGCCCATTGTTACGCTCGTCTTCTCGATCGTGCTGGGCGTGCGACGGCCGAACATGCTCGGCGTCGCCGGCATCGTCACTGGCTTTGTCGGAGCCGTCATGGTGGCGCTGACGCGCGGCGAGGCGGGGCAACCGGCCGATCTCTTCTGGGTTCTGGCGGCGCTGCTCATTCCGGTGAGCCTTGCCATCGGCAACATATACCGCACCGTGGATTGGCCGGCAGGTGCGGGGCCGATCGAACTTGCCATTGGCAGCCATCTGGCGGCGGCACTGATATTGCTGGGCGCGATCCTGATTCTGCAGGGAGGCGAGGCCTTTTCTCCGCTGGTTCAGGTGCCGTGGGTCGTGCTTGCGCAGGCAGCCTCGGCCTCTGCCATGTTCGCCTTTTTCTTCAGACTGCAGGCGGTCGGCGGACCGGTTTATCTCAGCCAGATAGGCTATGTCGCGGCGGCAATCGGGCTGTTTTCAGGCACGCTCTTTCTTGGCGAGCACTACCGACTGCTCACCTGGGCCGGGGCGGTGGTTATTGCCATCGGCGTGCTGGTCACGACGAAGGCCCAGAAACGCGCCTGAAAGATCGCCCATACGCCTGTCGCGGGGTCACTGGAGCGACCCATCTGCCGGATAGCGCCTTATGCTGCCTTCTCGGCCAGAACCATGTAGTTGACGTCCATGTCGCGGGACTGCTGCCATCGGTCTGCAAGCGGGTTGTAGACCACGCCGGTGCGGTCCACCACCGCGAGTCCGGCGCCCGACAGGGCTTTCTCAAGCTCTTCCGGCCGCACCAGCTTGCCGAACTGGTGAGTGCCGCGCGGAAGCCAGCGCAGGACATATTCCGCGCCAACGATGGCCAGGCCCAGCGCCTTCAACGTACGGTTGATCGTGGCTACGAACATGATCCCGCCGGGTTTGACCATTTCGCCGCACTTCCTCACGAAGAGTTCGACGTCAGAAACGTGCTCGACCACTTCCATGTTCAGGATGACGTCGAACTTCTCGCCTGCGTCGGCCAGTTCCTCTGCCGTGGTGGCGCGATAATCCACCGATACGCCTGATTCCGCGGCATGCAGGCGGGCAACTTCGATATTGGTTGCAGAGGCATCGGCGCCCACCACATCGGCGCCGAGGCGGGCCATAGGTTCGCATAGAAGTCCGCCGCCACAGCCTATGTCGAGAAAGCGCAGGCCTTCGAAGGGTCGGGCGGCGCGCGGGTCGCGATCGAAACGGGCCGCGACCTGATCCCGTATATAGGCAAGGCGGACGGGGTTGAACTTGTGCAGCGGGCGGAACTTGCCATTGGGGTTCCACCATTCGGCGGCGAGCGCTGAAAAACGCTCCACCTCGCCGGCGTCGATGGTCGATCGTGACTGTCCGGGTGTTGTGGATCGTGGCATGGGCTGCTCTCCTTGCTGACAGCAAGTCGGGCCTGGAGGCGCGAAAGTCAAGGCAGGCTTTCCATCACTGGCAGCCGCGGCAATGCCACTCAGCGCGCAATGGCTTCGCCCATAGGGCATGCGCCTTGCGGAAGCTGTCCGCTTTGATTAATGAGGCAACGCGTCCGGCGCTGCTCGCCGGCATTCATCCACACCACCGTTTCAGGGCTTTCCGCTTCCATGGCGCGCATCGTGATGAAGTTCGGCGGAACCTCCGTCGCCGATCTGGACCGCATCCACAATGTGGCGCGTCACGTCAAACGCGAAGTTGACGCCGGCCATGAAGTCGCGGTCGTGGTCTCCGCCATGGCTGGCAGGACAACGAACTCGTCGGCTGGGTGCAGGGCATGCCCAAGGCCACCGGAGCCCAGAGTCCCATCTTTGACGCGCGCGAATATGATGCAGTCGTTGCTTCCGGCGAGCAGGTCACGTCCGGCCTTCTCGCCATCGCGCTGCAATCGATGGGGGTCAATGCCCGGTCGTGGCAAGGCTGGCAGATCCCGATTCGTACCGACGGCTCACATGGCGCTGCCCGCATTACCGATATTGACGGCTCGTTCCTGATCAAGCGGTTTCAGGAAGGCCAGGTGGCAGTGGTTGCCGGCGTCCCGGGCGCCCCGCCCGACCACCCGACTTCGGCGCTGGGGCGCGGGGGGTCGGGCACCCGCGCCGTCGCCCTCGCCGCCGGGGTCAAGGCGGACCGGTGCGACATCTATACGGACGTGGACGGGGTTTATACCACCGATCCGCGCGTGGAGCCGAAGGCGCGCCGACTGGAGCGCATTTCCTTCGAGGAAATGCTGGAGATGGCTTCGCTCGGCTCCAAGGTACTTCAGGTCCGCTCCGTCGAGCTTGCCATGGTGCACAAGGTGCGTACCTTCGTACGCTCCTCCTTTGCCGATCCGGATGCGCCCGGCATGGGCGATTTTCATAATCCGCCCGGAACCCTCATTTGCGACGAGGATGAAATCGTGGAACAGCAGGTCGTCACCGGAATTGCCTATGCAAAGGATGAGGCGCAAATCTCACTGCGCCGCGTTGCCGACCGGCCGGGAGTCGCGGCCGGCATATTCGGTCCCTTGGCGGAAGCCAACATCAATGTCGACATGATCGTCCAGAACATTTCCGAGGACGGAAAATCCACCGACATGACCTTCACAGTGCCGTCGGGAGACGTCGCAAAGGCGTTGATGGTGCTGGAGAAGGTCAAGGAAACGGTCGGCTTCGACGTGATCCAGCATGACGACGGCATGTCCAAGGTTTCGGTCATAGGCATCGGAATGCGCAGCCATGCCGGTGTTGCGGCCACTGCCTTCAAGGCGCTGGCGGAGAAATCCATCAACATCCGGGCCATCACCACATCGGAGATCAAGATCTCCATCCTGATCGACGGTCCGTATACGGAATTGGCGGTGCGAACTTTGCATTCCGTCTACGGTCTGGATAAGCAATAATCAGACCCGTGTGATTTGCGGGACCGGACCGGGAGCAGAGCGCTCCGCCGGCACGGTTGCCTATTGGAGAAGATGTTTCGGATGCGTGATACGGCCGTAGGCCCACGCGTATTGCTCAAACGGCTACGCGAGCTCATGCAGGAGCCGCTTGAGCCGCAGGAACGGCTTGATCGTATCGTGCGCGATATCGCGGCCAATATGGTCGCGGAGGTGTGTTCGCTCTACGTGCTGCGTTCGGATTCCGTCCTGGAACTCTACGCTACGGAAGGTCTCAACCCCAAGGCGGTCCACCTGGCCCAGCTGCGGCTGGGTCAGGGCCTGGTAGGCACCATCGCGGCGAGCGCCCGCCCGCTCAACCTGACCAATGCGCAGGAACATCCTGCTTTCGCATACCTGCCGGAAACGGGTGAGGAAATCTATCATTCCTTCCTGGGCGTGCCGGTGCTGCGGGCCGGGCGCACTCTCGGGGTTCTGGTCGTCCAGAACAGGACGATGCGCCAGTACCGCGAGGACGAGGTCGAGGCGCTGGAAACCACGGCTATGGTGATCGCCGAGATGATCGCCACCGGCGATCTCGCCCGGCTGAACCGGGCTGGCGTGGAACTGGACCTCAGGCGGCCCGTGTCCTTTACCGGGGCTGCCTTCAATGAGGGAATCGGGCTGGGCCACGTGGTGCTGCACGAGCCGCGCATCGTGGTGACCAACCTGTTCAACGAGGACAGCGAGGAGGAGATCAGGCGGCTGGAGGTGGCGCTGAGTTCGCTCAGGCTCTCCATAGACGACATGCTGTCGCGCCGCGACGTCGCCTTTGAGGGCGAGCATCGCGAGGTGCTTGAAGCCTATCGCATGTTTGCCAATGACAGGGGCTGGGTGCGCAGGCTGGAGGAGGCCATCCGCAACGGGCTCACCGCGGAGGCGGCCGTTGAAAAGGTCCAGTCGGACATGCGCGCGCGCATGATCCACATGACCGATCCCTATCTGCGCGAGCGGATGAGCGATTTCGACGACCTCGCCAACAGGCTGTTGAGGCAATTGCTTGGTCACAGCCCCGACGACGTGGCGGCGGCGCTGCCGAAGGACGCCATCATCGTCGCCCGCTCGATGGGCGCGGCCGAACTGCTCGACTATCCGCGCGAGAAGCTGCGCGGCCTGGTGCTTGAGGATGGCGCGGCCACCAGCCATGTCGTCATAGTTGCCCGCGCCATGGGCATCCCTGTTACCGGCCAGGTCAAGGGCGCCGTCTCCATGTCGGAGAATGGCGACCCCATCATAGTGGACGGTGAAGAGGGTGCCGTTCACCTGCGGCCGCAGCCTGATCTTGAGGCCGCCTATGCAGAAAAGGTGCGCTTCCGGGCAAGAAGGCAGGAACTCTACCGCGAACTGCGCAAGAAGCCCTCGGTCACAAAGGATGGGGTGCCGATTGACCTGCTAATCAATGCCGGCCTTTCGGTGGATCTGCCGCATCTTGCAGATTCGGGTGCAGCCGGAATAGGACTGTTCCGCACCGAGCTGCAGTTCATGGTGGCCTCGGCCTTCCCCCGCGCCGAAGCGCAGGAAAGACTTTATCGCGACGTCATTGAAGCGGCGCAGGGCAAGCCCGTCACCTTCCGTACCATCGACATCGGCGGCGACAAGGTCCTGCCCTATTTCAAGGATGCCGAGCAGGAGGAGAATCCAGCCTTGGGCTGGCGTGCCATTCGTCTCACCCTGGATCGGCCGGGCCTTCTCAAGACGCAGATCCGTGCCCTGCTCAAGGCGGCGGGGGGCCGAGAGCTCAGATTGATGCTGCCGATGGTGACGGAGCTTTCGGAAATCGCCCAGGCGCGCGAGATCATCGACCGCGAAGTGAGGCACTTGTCGCGCTTCGCGCACCTTCTGCCCACCAGGCTCAAGCTCGGCGCCATGCTCGAAGTGCCCTCGCTGCTATTCCAGCTCGACGAGCTGATGAAGGCAGTGGATTTCGTCTCGGTCGGCTCCAATGATCTTTTCCAGTTCTTCATGGCGGTAGATCGCGGCAATACCGGGCTGGCAGACCGG
>QGUU01000686.1 GCA_003242525.1 Pseudomonadota bacterium
GGTTTCGCCGGGCATGCAGGCCGAGTTGGCCTCGATTGCGATCAAGCCGGTCAGCACCCGCTATGCGCAGCAGGTGCGCAACCACTTGATCTTCGCCTTCACGGGAGGCGGGGCGCGAACTGCCACGCCGGCCTATTCGCTGGATCTTGCGGTTACCGAATCGGTCCAGTCGGCAGCCCGTATCCAGGCGGCGACGGATGTGGACCAGCCGACCGCAGGCACAGTGACCCTAACCTCCCGCTATCGCCTGACGGACATTCGCAGCGGCGCGGTCCTTGGCACGGGGACCCGTTCCTTCTCGGCGTCCTTCGACAGGCCTTCGCAGGAATTCGCGACCTACCGCGCGCAGATCGACGCGGAAAACCGCGCTGCCCGCGAACTGGCGCAACTGCTCAGCCTGGCGATCGCGCAGGATCTGGCGAAGCGCTGAGCGCTTCGCCTGTTCTCGGCCTTCCTCAGCCGATCTTCTGGCCGGTCTTCGCCCAGTCCGCCAGGAAGGCTTCCAAGCCCTTGTCGGTCAGCGGATGCTTGACCAGCGCCTTCAGCGTTGCGGGGGGTACGGTGGCGACATCGGCCCCGATCATCGCAACCTGCTTGACGTGGTTCACGGTACGAACGGAAGCCGCAAGAATCTCGGTCTTGAAGTCGTAATTGTCATAGATGGCACGGATCTCGGAAATGAGCTCGACCCCGTCGATGCCCATGTCATCGATGCGGCCGATGAAGGGCGAGATGAAGGTTGCGCCGGCCTTTGCGGCCAGGAGAGCCTGATTGGCCGAGAAGCAAAGCGTGACATTGACCATGCGACCCTCCGCACGCAGGGCACGGCAGGCCCTCAGTCCGTCCCAGGTGAGCGGCACCTTGATGGCGATGTTGTCCGCGATCGCGGCCAGCACCTTGGCTTCCCTCATCATGCCGTCATAGTCGGTGGCGGTGACTTCGGCGGAGACCGGGCCCTGGACGATCTCGCAAATCTGCCTGGTCACGTCGAGGATGTTGCCCCCCGACTTGAGGATCAGCGAGGGATTGGTGGTGACGCCGTCGAGCATGCCAAGGTCGTTGAGTTCCTTGATTTCCTTGATGTCGGCGGTATCGACGAAAAATTTCATGGGAAGTCTCCTTTTGCGATCCTGTCCGCTGACGTGGCGGAAGCGCATCGTCGGCCTTTGCTCTAGACCAAAGTCGAGGCAAGGTCACGTGCAATGACGACGCAAGATTCGCCCTTTTCCTCGGCCGCTCCGGTGCTTGTACCCATGCCTGCGGAACGTCCCTATACCTATGCAGTTCCGCCGGGAATGAGAGTGGTGCCAGGCTCTATCGTGCGCGTGCCGCTGGGGCCGCGGCAGGTGGTGGGCATCGTCTGGGACGGGCCCGCGGGCGAGGTGGATACGCGCAAGCTCAGGCCGATCGAGCAGGTTTTCGACTGCCCGCCCATTGATGGCGGAATGCGCCGTTTCATCGAGTGGATTGCCCATTACACGCTTTCGCCGCCGGGCATGGTGGCGCGCATGGTGTGTT
>QGUU01000687.1 GCA_003242525.1 Pseudomonadota bacterium
GTCTGGAAGGCTCCGTGGACGATGAGTTCCGAAACAGCGCGTCCGACTGCAGGCGACTGCTGCAACCCGTGCCCTGAAAATCCGTTGGCGAACATGAAATTTTTCACTTCCGGATGGAAGCCGACGATGCCGTTGTGGTCCAGCATGTTGTACTCGTAATGGCCGGTCCAGCAGGTCTGCACCTTGAGCGCGTCGAAGGCGGGGATGCGATGCCACAGCGCCGGCCAGATGTGGTCCTCGAACTCCTCGTAATGCATCTCGAAATCATCGTAGTCGGCCGGTCCGTCGTTCTGAGGCGTGTTGCCCGTGAGGAAGAGCTCGCCCTCGGGCCGCACGAAGGTGCCTGACAGGTCGATGACATTCGGCATGCGCCCCGGAATCGGATTGGCGCTGGCGAAGACGAAGCTGTAGCGCTTGTAGGGGCGAACCGGGATGGACAGGCCAGCCATTTGAGCCACCAGTTGCGCGCGTGGGCCGGCGGCGTTGACCAGCGTGCCACAGGAAACCGTTTCTCCCGTTTTCAGCCGGACGGAAACCACCCGATTGTCCGCCAGCCCGAGGCCGGTCACGGCATTGTCGATATATTCGACGCCAGACATGCGCGCTGCGCGGCGGAAGCCATTCAACAGGCCCATGGAATCGAACCAGCCTTCGTCGCGCGACCCCCAGGAGCCGCCACCGAGATCATCCACGTTGAGCCAGGGGAACTGCTCCTTGAGTTCGCCCGGATCGAGGAAGACCGTGCCGGCCCCCAGGCTGCGCTGCAGTTCGACACGCGCCTTGGCTGCCTCAACGCCTTCTGGCGAACAGCAATAGAGATAGCCATGCTCGCGAAAACCGAGATCGGGCGGCGGTTCATCCGCATAGAAAGGCGCCATCAGTTCTGGGAAGCGGCGGATAATCTCGATCCCGAACTGGCTGATCTTGACGTTGATAGGATTGGAATATTGCTGGCGAATGGCGCTGGTGGACAGTGCGGTTGAAGAAAATTCGTAGCTCGAGTCGCGCTCGACCACGAGGATCGACGCACTGGAACCGAGCGCCTGGCTCAGCCAATAGGCGCTCGAGGAGCCCATAACCGCACCGCCGACAATGACGATGTCATAGGTGCTGCGAGATGGAGCCTTGTAGGGAGGGATCGCCATGAAAGAAGCTCCTGATCAGCGGGCGAACGAAGCCACGAGCGCGTCCGTGCCTCGGGCAAGTAGGCCAAGATCCGAACCGACGGCGACCATGGTAAACCCGTCGGCGAGATAGCGGTCCGCATCTGCCTTGGCCGGGGCCAGGATGCCGCTTGCCTTGCCGGCCTCGGCGGCGGCCTTGCGCACTGACGTAATGGCCTCCTGGACGTGGGCGGCGTTCGGATTTCCCATTGCGTTCAGATTCGTTGACAGATCTCCCGGGCCGACGAACAGCACGTCGACACCGTCCACGGCGGCTATCTCCGTAGCATTTGCGACCCCGGTCTGGCACTCGATCTGCACGGCAAGAAGCTGGTTCGTCCGCGCCGTCGCATGG
>QGUU01000688.1 GCA_003242525.1 Pseudomonadota bacterium
CCGCCTCGACCCCATACGCGCCCGAACCGAAATACACCCGGTTCAGATACATCTGCAGGATCTCGTCCTTGGAATGCTTGTGCTCGAGCCAAAGCGCCAGCAACACCTCCTGCACCTTCCGCTCCAGGGTACGGTCGGGCTTGAGGAACAGATTCTTGGCTAGCTGCTGGGTAAGCGTGGAGCCGCCCTGCGAAAAACGCCCGTCGAGAAGATTGGTTATCATCGCGCGCGCCAGCCCGATGGGATCGATGCCGAAATGAGAGCGGAAACGGCGATCCTCGATGGCTACGACAGCCTGCGGAATGTAGGGCGACATTTGCGAAAGGCTGAGCGCTTCTCCGCCGCTCATCCCGCGGTTGGCGATCAAATGCCCGTCGACCGAGACGATCTTGATATTGGGGGCCCGCTCAGGGATTTCCCATGTCGTCGCCGCCGGCATCTTGGCACCGTAATAGACAACGACGCCTGCCGCAGCAATTCCGCCCCAAATGGCCAGAACGAAACCCCAGTAGATGAACCGTCCAAAAAGACCGAGAAGCCCGCGCCGCCGCCTGGGCTTGCCGCGAACGGACTTCTTCCTCGCTGTGGGCTTGCGCCTGTGTTGCTGCTTGCGGCTGGCGGGCACTACACGGTCCTCTTCGCGCACCGAAAAGGTCGCCGAATCGCCAGAAGGCTCGTCGAAAGTCGGTTCGATGCGTCTGTACCTGCGGCTCGCCATGCCCTGCCCTCGTCGTCCCCGTGCCGGTGGCGTCCGGTTGAACGGTAGATGCGGCCGTTTAAGGGCGGGTTAAGACCGGGCTTTCGGCGGGAGCCTGGAACCGTCGGTGTCTTCGTGGACGCCATTCCCACGCCGACGACATTCGGGGCTCCTAAAGGTGTAGGATCGCCATCCGGTTGAGCCATTGCCCTTGCCTCATTATGGGCAGACTATCGAACTGGCGGGCGCCTTATCTGTGGAGGGTGTCGTGACATCCAGTTTCAACGTCCACAATGCCGCCGGCTATGACCAACTCATGGGCCGGTGGAGCCAGAGACTTGCACCGCAACTGATCCGCTTTGCCGGAACTGCGGCCGGCGAAAGAATATTGGACGTGGGCTGTGGCACCGGCAGCCTTACCTTCGCCTTGGCCGCCGACGCCGATCTTGCCGAAATCACTGCCATCGACTACTCGCCGGTCTTCGTCGAAGCTGCCAGGCGGCGAAACACCGATCCACGTGTAAGGATCACGCAGGCCGACGCCTGCGACCTGCCGTTCGAAGATGGCGCCTTTGATCGCGCGCTGGCGCTTCTGGTGCTCCACTTCGTGCCAGAGGCAAGCAAGGCTGTGGCGGAAATGCGTCGGGTTGTGCGGACGGGCGGTGTCGTCGCCGCAGCGGTGTGGGATCATCTTGGAGGCATGCCGGGCATGCGCATGGCGATCGACACGGCGGCGCTCCTCGGCGAAAGCGGAAGGAAACTGCGCGCCCGCTATTGTTTCCAACCTATGATGCAGCCCGGAGATGAAACGCACCTTCGT
>QGUU01000211.1 GCA_003242525.1 Pseudomonadota bacterium
CCGAAGTGTGTATAAGAAACCAGGACAAGGCTATCCAGAAGAGCAATACCAATATTGGTACGCCGCGGATGATCTCCACATAGAACCGTGCAATCTCGTTCGCCCAGCGCGAACCGGACAGCGCCATTAGCGCAATGCCGAGCCCGAGCAGGGAGGCAAGGGAAAAGCCGGCGACGGTAACGAAAATGGTGATGCCAATGCCTGCGGCGACCGTGGCGAAAACCTGGGAATAGAGATCGTTGGTGGCGATGAACACGGCCACCGCCAGGGCAATGGCGATGGCTACGACGAGCCACCACGGGAAGGCGGATTTCTGCGTCGTCTGCGGCTGCATCTATCGATGTTTCCTGACAGATGCCGGTCCCGCCAAGGCCCCCGCGTTTCCGATTTGCCAGATGGCGGCCCGGTCCGCGGGGAGGCGAGCAGAAGGCAGCATCAGCCGCTCACTCCCCCATCTTGTAGTCGAGAAACCATTTCTTGTTCAGCGCTTCCAGCGTACCGTCAGCCTTGAGGGCGGCAATCGCCGCATTGACCGGAGCGACGAGATCCGAGCCCTTCGGGAAAATGAAACCGAAATCCTCGGTACCAAGCGGCTCGCCAATCAGCTTCAGGCCGCCATTGGACGCCTCGACATAGCCCTTCCCCGCCGTCGAGTCGGTCAGCACCAGGTCCACGTCACCGGTCTTCAGCGCCTGGACGGAGGCCCCGAAAGTTTCAAACAGCTTGATGCGCGGGTTCTGCTCGTTACCATCAAGCACGCCGTAAACGGCCGTGTAGAAGGGCGAGGTGCCGGGTTGCGCGCCTATCAGCCCCTCTTCCAGCGCCGCGAAGCTCTCGGCGTCGGTGAAGCGGGTTTCGTCGCCGCGCACCATCATGAACTGTTCGTTCCGCATATAGGGATCGGAGAAGTCGACCTTCTCCCTGCGCTCGTCGTTAATGGTGATGCCGGTCATGCCGATGTCGTACTGCTTGTCCGCCACGGCCTGGATCATGGCGTCCCACGACGTGTTCTGGTACTCCACCTGGAAGTTGAGCCGCCTGGCGATCTCGTTCATGGCGTCATATTCCCAGCCGATCTGTTCGCCGCCCTTCGGATCAATGAACTGCAGCGGCGGATAGGCATTCTCGGTCACCACGACAACCTTGCGGCCGGCAAGGTCGGGCAGGCCATCGGCGGCAAAGGCGGCCGCAGGTGCGAGCAGGCAGGCCAGCAACCCTGCCCAAAGCAGTTTCATCCTCATCATGACACGCTCTCCTGGGACGCGCCCGGCAGGGCGCGGAATCGAGCAGACTTTAGCCGCCCCTCGATGCCTTGCAAGCGCCTGTATTTCAGGGATGGCCGCGGCGTGAAACGAAAAAGGCGGCCGAAGCCGCCTTTCCCGAACCGATTTTCGAAAGCTTACTCGGCGCTGGCCTCGGCGGCCTTGGCCTCGGCAGCGTCCTGCGCTGCCTTCTCGGCGGCAAGCGCCTCGGCTGCAGCCACCTTCTCCGCCTCGATGCGTGCCCTCTCGGCAAGAAGCGCCTCACGCTCCGCATCGTTCAGCCTGCGGGCGCGTGCGCCCGTGTTCTCCGAGATGCGGGCGGACTTGCCGCGACGATCGCGCAGATAATAAAGCTTGGCGCGACGCACCTTGCCGCGGCGGACGATCTCGACGCTCTCCACCAGCGGCGAATAGACCGGGAATACGCGCTCCACGCCCTCGCCGTAGGAAATCTTGCGCACGGTGAAGCTCTCCTGGAAACCGGAACCGGAACGGGCGATCACCACGCCTTCATAGGCCTGCAGGCGGGTTCGCGAGCCTTCGGTGACTCGCACATTCACGCGCACGGTATCACCGGGCTGAAATTCGGGCAGCTTGCGCTTGGCTTCGATCTTGGCGGCCTGCTCGGCCTCGAGCTGACGGATGATGTCCATCGCAAAATCCACTTCTTGTTCTTCGACAGTCAGAGCGTCCGCGCTCGCCTTGCAGTATCCAGCACCGCTCGGCTATGCCCTCCATCTCGCCCATGGGCAGGACTTCAGGCAGGGGCGATTCCACCGTCATTGTTGACGGGGCCGGCGGCATGCCACCGGGTCCGGGCGCACATACAGCGAAATTCTCCGCTTGTCACCTGCAGTGAGAACTTTTTTCCATCATCATAGCCGCTTGCGCCGGCGGGCGCGCCTTTCTAAACCAGAACGCCATCAGTTGCGGGCGGACTCTTGACCCTGACCATCATACTGTTCCTGTTCATCGCCGGAGTTCTTACGGGCATGATCAACGCCGTCGCGGGCGGCGGTACGTTTCTCTCCTTTGGGGCGCTGACGCTGATCGGCATCCCTCCAGTGGTCGCCAACGCCACATCGGCGATCACCCAGTTTCCCGGCTACATCACCTCCAGCCTCGCCTATTGGGATGATCTCAAAGCCTTTTGGCGCGGCGCCATTGCGCTTGCCGCCGCCTCGATAGCAGGCGCCCTGCTTGGCGCATGGTTCCTGCTCCAGCTCGACAATCCCGAGTTCCGCTCGATGGTGCCGTGGCTTCTGCTTGCTGCAACGGCCCTGTTTGCCGCCGGACCTTACCTCAAGCCGAAAGACAGGCCCGGAAAGCGAGCCTCCATCGGCTCACCGCTCGGCGCCGCCGTCCAGTTCTTCACGGCCATCTATGGCGGCTTCTTCGGCGCAGGCATGGGCGTGATGATGCTGGCTTCACTGGGCCTGTCGCAAGCGGGCGACTATCATCGCCTCAATGCGCTGAAGAACGTGCTTTCGACGGTCATTGCTGCCGTGGCGATCATAGTGTTCGTCTCGGGCGGCGTGGTGGCCTGGCCTCAGGCCGTCGTGATGATTCCGGCGGTGGCACTGGGCGGCTGGAGCGGCGTCTGGGTTGCAAGGCGCGTGCCGCAGGCCGTCATGCGCTGGGTCGTCATCGCCGTGGGGCTGCTGCTCGCCGGCTACTATTTCGCTACCTGACGGATCCAGTCCTGCGGGCAAGCAGGTCCGGCCGTCGTTCGGCAGTCAGCCGTTCCGCCTCGGCGCGCCGCCATGCAGCAATCTTGGCATGGTTACCCGAAACCAGGACCTCGGGGATGGAACGCCCCTCCCATTCCTGCGGGCGGGTGTAATGCGGATGTTCAAGCAGGTCGTTCTCGAAGCTTTCTTCCTCGCCCGACGCCTCATTGCCCATGACCCCCGGCAAGAGCCTCACCACGGCATCAAGCAGGACGAGCGCGGCAGGCTCGCCGCCGGAAAGGATGAAATCGCCGATCGAAACCTCCTCCAGCCCCCGCCCGTCGATGACCCGCTGGTCAACACCCTCAAACCGGCCGCACACGATCAACACTCCGGGCCCCGCCGCAAGTTCGCGCACCCTTTGCTGCGTCAGAGGGCGGCCACGCGGACTCATGAGAAGGCGAGGGCGCGGATCGCCTGCCGGCGCAGCATGATCAATAGTGCGCGCCAGAACGTCCGCACGCATTACCATGCCGGCTCCGCCTCCTGCCGGCGTATCGTCCACGGTGCGGTGCCTGTCCGTGGCGAAATCTCGGATCTGGATGGTCTCCAGGGACCATGTGCCGGCTTCCAACGCGCGCCCCGCCAGCGACAGGCCGAGAGGACCGGGAAACATTTCCGGATAAAGGGTGAGGACGGAAGCACGGAAACTCACCGGTTGCCTCCAGCATCCTTCGGACCGCGAGGGCGCTGCTTTCCGTTACCTTCACGGGCAGGCCTCCTGTCCGCTTCCGGCTCGCTGTCCTCGTCCTCGACCAGCCCGGCAGCGACAGGGTCGACAGTAATATAACCGCCGGCAACGGAAACTTCGGGTACGGCCGCCTTGGAAAAGGGAATCAGCACGCCCCGGCGCCCGCCGAGGGTCAGATCGAGAATATCGCCGCCGCCGAAATTATGGACCGCCGCCACCTTGCCGATCGTCGCGCCGGAATCGTCCCTGACGGAAAGGCCGATCAGATCGGCATGATAGAAATCGTCCTCGTCGCCGTCGTCCGGCAACGCCGAGCGATCTATGAAAAGTTCGGTTCCGGTCAGAGCTTCGGCCGCGCTGCGGTCCTCGACGCCCTTGAAGCGCACGACGACGACCGTTCCGGCGGAGCGAATGTCGAGCACCTCAAAGGCGCGCCCGTCCCTGGCATAGAGCGGCCCATAGTCGCCCAGCGCCAGGGGATCGCCGGTGAAAGTCTTGACGCGCAACTCGCCCCTTATGCCATGGGGGGCACCGATGACCGCCATATGGATCGGATTCTTCAGGCTGGGCATATTCACCGCTCGCTAACGCCGCTCGGGCCACAATGACTTAGTCAATCGGACCACGACTGCCAATGCAGGAATTCCTCGTCTCTGCCAGATCCGATCTCCAGAAAGCGCGACAGGACTGGCTGGAAGCGCTGCAGGGCGAGCGCCGGCTGTCGCCCAGGACCGTCGAGGCCTATGATCGCGATACACGCCAGTTCTTCCAGTTCCTCACCGGCCATTGCGGAGGCCCTCCGGGCCTTGCCGAGATCGCCGACCTTAAGTCCGCCGATCTACGCGCCTTTCTGGCCGCGCGCCGCAACCAGGGCGCCGGGGCGCGCACGCTGGGGCGGGGGCTGGCCGGCGTGCGCTCCCTGCTGCGGTTCCTTGAACGCCGCGGGCTGGCCAATGCCGCAGGGGCTGCGGCGTTGCGGGCGCCGAAGCAGCCGAAGTCCCTGCCGAAGCCGTTGACGGCGGCAGATGCGCGCCGTGTCGTCTCGGCTGAAGAGCAATTGGCGGAAGAGCCCTGGATCGCCGCGCGCAACGCCGCCGTGCTCACCCTTCTCTATGGCTGCGGCCTGCGCATTTCCGAGGCCCTGGGTTTGAGCGGCGGAGATCTCGCAGGCACGGACGCCACCGTGCTGCGCATTACAGGCAAGGGCGGCAAGACGAGGCTGGTTCCGGTCCTGCCTGTCGCGCTACAAGCCGTGCTGGAATATCGCCGGCTCTGCCCCTGGCATCTCGGCGCGGATGATCCTCTCTTCCGCGGCGCGCGAGGCGGGCCGCTCAACCCGGCCATCATCCAGCGGGAAATGGCGCGGCTCAGGTCCGCCCTGAACCTGCCCGACACCGCCACCCCGCATGCGCTGCGCCATTCCTTCGCCACGCATCTGCTCGGACGCGGCGGCGACCTGCGCACGATCCAGGAACTGCTCGGCCATGCCAGCCTGTCCACAACGCAGGTCTATACCGGGGTGGATGCCGCCCGGCTTCTCGAAGGGGACGAGGCGGCACACCCACGAGCCTAAGCCACGA
>QGUU01000212.1 GCA_003242525.1 Pseudomonadota bacterium
GACGGGGGCCGTGCATGAAAGCCTCCAGCATGGCTGAGACCGCCGCGGAGTTGCCGACGATCACCGCCTTCACCGATCCGTCCGGCTGGTTTCGCACCCAACCCTCCAGCCCCAGCTTCAATGCCTCCTGCCTGGTCCATTCGCGAAAGCCGACACCCTGCACAACGCCGGAGATGCGCACCATGATGCAGCGTCTTTCCGGTGCAGGACTCATTGCCGCTTGCGCCTTGTCACACGCATGGGCAACCCGCCCTCGGGCTGCGTTGTCAGTTTCTGTACCGGCCAAGGCCTGGTTTCCGTCACCGTATCGAATCGGAAGCGCGACAGCAGAACGGCAAGCGCGATGATCGCCTCCTGCATGGCGAAGCTGGCGCCTATGCAGATGCGCGGTCCCGCGCCGAAGGGCAGGTACTGGAAGCGGTCGATCGTCTCGCGGTTGCCAGGATGGAAGCGGGCCGGAATGAAGGCGTCCGGTTCCACCCACAGCTTTCGGTGGCGATGTACCACCCAGGGCATGACGAGCACCGCTGCTCTGGGCGGAATATACAGGCTCTTGAAGGTTTCCGGTTCAATCGGCTCGCGATTGATCGAGGGGGCCGGCGGATAAAGCCGCAATGCTTCCTCGAAGACGGCGCGGGTAAGCGGCAAGCGCTCCAGCCACTTCGCCGGGTCCGGTTCGTCGGCGAGCACGGCATCGATCTCCTGCTCGACGGGTTCGCGTTCCCACGGCGCCTCGGCGAGGCAATAGAGCGTCCATCCCAGCGCGCGAGCCGTCGTCTCGTGGCCGGCCCCTATGAAGGTGATGATGTTGTCTTCGATCTCGCCACGAGTAAGGCCCTGCGGCCCCTCTGCCTTCAACAGCAAGGTGAGGAAATCCTGCGGGGCGCCTTCGGGATCGCGCCTCAGCCTGTCTTCGCGCATCCTGACGGTTTCCGAGACTATGCCGCGGAAATACGCCATGGTCTTGCGGCCGCGAATGCGGGTCAAGCGCGGCAGCCAGTCGGGCGCGCGCAGAAGGTCGAGCGGGTCGACGCGGCCCATCGTTTCCAACAGACGGTCGATATCCTGCGCAAATGTCCCCTTCTCTCCTGCAATCTCCCCGGAAAACAGGGTTTCGGCGAGAATCTCATAGGTCAGCATGGTCATGTCATGGGCGATGTCGCGCACGCTGCCATCCACATAACCTTCTGCGAATTCGAGGGTTCGTTTGAGCATAGCCGGCGCGAAGCCGAAGATGTTGCGCGGGGTAAAGACCGGCGCCATGGCCTTGCGCGACCGCCGCCAAACCTCGCCTTCCGCCGTCAGCAGCCCGTCGCGCAGGATCGGCCGGAGGATTTTCTGGCGCACTGTGGCCATCCGGTAGTTTTTCGCATTGTCGACCAGCACATGGCGGATCAGGGCCGGGTCATTTGCGATGACGAGCGGGCCGCCGACTCCCGTTACGGAGATCCAGGGCTCGTTGTAGGAAGGCTCTCCCCACAGCTCGAGCGGATTTCGATAGACGATGCGGATCATTTCAAGCGTCGAGGGCGGTGTCTTGCGTGGCCTCGGCGCAGGCGGGACAAATGGGGCGGGCTTTCTGTCCATTGCTTCGCGGTCAGAGCCTCCATGTTTCCTGGCGTATGTAGTGCTGACAAACCGGGCATCCATGTGGCGTCGGCGCTTTCGTCCCGATCCGTTCTGGGCCGCACCGAAGTCGAAAATCCGCTTTTTGCGTTTCGCTGGCGCCACAGGCGTGGAGTGGCGGCAAAAGCGCCCGCAAAACTTGGAAAAATGTTCGTAAACGCCTATATTTAGCTTGTCTTCAAACGCACGATTCGAAGCACTTTTTCCTGCTTCGCAGACCTCGGCAAGCATACAGGTTTTCATGAGCGACCAGACCGACACGATGAATGGCGGTATCCCCGCCTACGGCGCAGATTCCATCAAGGTTCTCAAGGGCCTGGACGCTGTGCGCAAGCGGCCGGGCATGTATATCGGCGACACCGACGATGGCTCCGGCCTGCACCACATGGTTTACGAGGTGGTGGACAACGCCATCGACGAGGCGCTGGCCGGCCACGCCGACCTTGTCAGCGTCATCCTGAACCCGGATGGCTCCTGCACGGTAATCGACAATGGCCGTGGCATCCCGACTGGCATGCACCCATCCGAGGGTGTCTCTGCGGCCGAGGTCATCATGACCCAGCTTCACGCCGGCGGGAAATTCGATCAGAACTCCTATAAGGTCTCTGGTGGCCTGCACGGCGTCGGCGTCTCTGTGGTCAACGCGCTTTCGATCTGGCTGCGACTGAAGATCCGGCGCGAGGGCAAGATCCATGAGATCCGATTCACCCATGGCGAGGCCGATGCGCCGCTCGCGGTGACCGGCACCTATACCCCGGAGGACAAGCCTGGCTCCTATGAAGGCCGCAGCGGTACGGAAGTGACCTTCCTGCCATCGCCGGAAACGTTCAAGGGCGTCACCGAATTCGACTATGCGACGCTGGAGCATCGGCTGCGCGAGCTGGCTTTCCTGAATTCCGGCGTGCGCATCGTGCTGGCCGACAAACGTCACGCCGACGTGAAGGTTCAGGAACTGCATTATGACGGCGGGCTGGAAGAGTTCGTCAAATATCTCGACCGGGCCAAGAAGCCGCTGATCGATCGGCCCATCAGCATCAGGAACGAGCGGGACGGCATCGGGGTGGAAGTCGCCATGTGGTGGAACGACTCCTACCACGAGAATGTGCTGTGCTTCACCAACAACATTCCGCAGCGCGATGGCGGCACGCATCTCGCGGGCTTCCGGGGCGCGCTGACGCGGCAGGTAACCGGCTATGCCGAAAGTTCCGGACTGACCAAGAAGGAAAAGGTGACCCTTACCGGCGATGACTGCCGCGAAGGGCTGACGGCCGTGCTTTCGGTGAAGGTTCCGGACCCGAAATTCTCGTCGCAGACCAAGGACAAGCTGGTATCGTCCGAGGTGCGGCCGGTGGTCGAGAGCCTTGTCAACGAAGCGCTGGGCACCTGGCTGGAGGAACATCCGGCGGAAGCCAAGATCCTGATCGGCAAGGTGGTTGAGGCCGCCGCCGCGCGCGAGGCGGCGCGCAAGGCTCGCGAACTCACCCGTCGCAAGGGCGTGCTCGACATCACCTCGCTTCCCGGGAAGCTGGCCGACTGCCAGGAGCGTGATCCGGCGAAATCCGAGCTTTTCATCGTCGAGGGCGACAGCGCCGGGGGTTCGGCCAAGGGCGGCCGCGACCGCAAGAACCAGGCGATCCTGCCGCTGCGCGGCAAGATCCTCAATGTAGAACGCGCCCGCTTTGACCGGATGCTGTCGTCGGACATGATCGGCACGTTGATCACGGCCCTCGGCACCTCGATCGGCAAGGATGAGTTCAACATAGAGAAGCTGCGCTACCACAAGATAATCATCATGACGGACGCCGACGTGGACGGCGCCCATATCCGCACGCTCCTTCTCACCTTCTTCTTCCGGCAGATGCCGGAGATTATCGAGGGCGGCTACCTCTACATAGCGCAGCCGCCGCTCTACAAGGTGACGCGTGGAAAGAGCTCGCAATATCTCAAGGACGAGGCCGCCTTCGAGAACTATCTGATCGAGTCGGGGCTGGAGGATACGTCCCTCGTTCTCGGCTCGGGCGAGGTACGTGCCGGCCAGGACCTGCGCTCAACGATCGATGACGCGCTCGCGGTGCGCCAGCTTCTGAACGGTCTCCATACGCGATATTCACGTTCCGTGGTCGAGCAGGCAGCGATTGCGGGAGGGTTGAATGCCGACATATTCAACGATCTCGGCAGCGCCAACGAAATGGCTGAGAAGATTGCCAGGAGGCTCGACCTGATCGCGGAAGAGACAGAGCGTGGCTGGCAGGGTCGCACGGCAACCTCGAATGAAGGCCCGGGCGGCTATGTGTTCGAGCGTACCGTGCGAGGCGTAAGAGAGTTTGTCTCTCTCGACATGGGCCTGATCAATTCGGCAGATGCGCGCGCCATTGATCGCTATTCGGCGCGGCTCGGCGATGTCTATGGCGTTCCGCCCGTGCTCAGGCGCAAGGATTCGTCCGAGACGATCTCAGGCCCGATGCAGTTGCTTGATGCGGTATTCGCCGCGGGCAAGAAGGGCCTGACCATGCAGCGCTACAAGGGCTTGGGCGAAATGAACGCCGAGCAGCTTTGGGAAACCACGCTCGATCCCAATGCGCGCTCGCTGCTGCAGGTGAAGATTTCCGAGGCGACCGAAGCGGACTCGCTGTTCTCACGCCTCATGGGCGACGACGTGGAGCCCCGGCGCGAATTCATCCAGGAAAACGCCCTTTCCGTTGCCAATCTGGACGTTTGACCGGGCGAGCCGGGCGGCTAACGCCCCACTGAAGGGTACACCCGTGGCGAGCGCCGACCGCTTCGGCGTTCGTGCCCTCTCAAAGAGCGCGGGAGCCCACCGGCAAAGGCAGATGGAACGAAAGCCTCGTCCAAAGCATTGTCATGCACGAACAATGCCCAAAGGCGGAGGTTATCATGGGCCGCGGAATACTGCTCTGGCTGATTGGCATTCCAATCCCGATCATCATCCTGATCCTGCTGTTCTGGCGCTAAGGCCACACAGAAAAAGCCCCGCTTGAAGCGGGGCTTTTCATATGCAGGCGGATCAGTGATCCATCGCCTTGACGATGTCCTCGGTCATCTTTTTGGCGTCGCCCAAAAGCATCATGGTGCCATCCTTGTAGAACAGCGTGTTGTCGATGCCGGCATAGCCCGAGCCGAGCGACCGCTTGACGAACAGGCAGGTACGGGCCTTGTCGACCTCCAGGATGGGCATGCCGTATATCGGTGAGGACTTGTCGTCGCGTGCAGCCGGATTGGTAACGTCATTGGCGCCGATGACATAGGCAACGTCCGCCTGCGCGAATTCGGAATTGATGTCCTCCAGTTCGAACACCTCGTCATAGGGCACGTTGGCTTCGGCAAGCAGCACGTTCATATGGCCGGGCATGCGACCGGCGACGGGATGGATGGCGTATTTGACCTCCACCCCGTTTGACTTGAGCTTGTCGGCCATTTCACGAAGGGCGTGCTGCGCCTGGGCTACCGCCATGCCGTATCCGGGGACGATGATGACCTTCTGCGCGTTCATCATGAGATAGGCCGCGTCGTCCGCCGACCCCTGCTTGACCGTGCGCTCTATCCCGTCATCGCTCACGGCCGCCGCTTCCCCGCCGAACCCGCCAAGGATGACGGAGATGAAGGAGCGGTTCATGCC
>QGUU01000213.1 GCA_003242525.1 Pseudomonadota bacterium
GCCGTTCTCCGGTTCGGGCTCACAGCTGATCGCCGGCGAGAAGACCGGCCGCCGCGTGTATGGCCTCGAACTGTCGGAGGCCTTCTGCGATGTGGTCGTCAAGCGCTGGCAGGCATTCACCGGCAAGGCGGCCAGGCTCGATGGCGACGGCCGCCGTTTTGATGAGATCGCCGCCGACCGAGTGCCTGATGCCGGGACCGCGACCAGGGATGCGGCAGCGGCATGAAGCAATCCCGCACCATGTCTCTGGTGGAGGCTTTCGCCAATGTCGCCGTCGGCTATGGCATTGCCGTGGTGACGCAGATGCTGGTGTTCCCGCTGTTCGGATTGTCCACCACGCTGGCTGACAACATGGCCATAGGCGCGATCTTCACCGTGGTGTCGATCGCGCGCAGTTTTACATTGCGGCGGGTGTTCGAGGCCATCCGGATGCGGCGTGCCAACGAGGCAACCGCCGCCCCGAAGGGGCGACGGCCGTGACAGGATGAGAGCTGCGGCGTCAGGCTGCGGGCAACCGGTAGACCCGCCCACGTCCTTCGACCTTCTCGGAACTGACCTCGAGACCAAGCTTCTTCTTCAGCGCACCGGCCATTGCACCGCGCACCGTGTGCGACTGCCAGCCGGTCGCGGCCATGATCTCTTCGATGGTCGCGCCGTCGGGCGCCTGCAGCATGGCGATCAACGTTGCCTGCTTGGTGCCCTTCCGGCGCTGGAGCGGGGCGGTCAGCGTTTCAGCCTGCGGGGTGTCGGTCTGCTCGTCCGTGATCCCGAGGGTGCTGTAGGCCAGCGGAGTGGCGCGCAGCGTGATCGGGCCGCGTTCTTCGTCGTGCCGCCAGACCGTGTCGAGGTCCGTGGCGGCGATTTCCTCGATCAGCCCCTGCTTCAGGAGGCTCTTGCAGACGTTGCCGACAGCGCCGCCCTTGAGGCTGGCGGTGACGGGGAACACTGCCCCGTTCTCGCGCGCGCAGGCGGTGGACAGGATGACGGCTTGGGCGTCGGAAAGCTGAATCTGGGTCATGGGGGTCGTCTCCTTGATCGGGGCCGCGCCATCGCGGCCCTTCTACGACCCCAAGCCCGCCTTGCGGCGGGCAGGCTTCGGAGAGGCTGGCGCTACTCGGCATATTCGCCTTCGCGGAACGCCATGTCGGTGATCTCGCGCAGCTTGTTGCGGTAGTGCTCGAGCGTGCCGACATGGCCCCAGTCGATCTCGTCGGGGTCGGTGTCGAAATGCTCCGCGCTGAGCGCCGACAGGCGTTCGAGCATGGCGTCGATCTCGAACTTCGCGGCGAGGAAGGCGTCGATGGCTGTGGCTCGGGTCTTGGACTGGTTGCTGTTCGTCATGGCTGTTTCCTTCATCCTGGCAATCACAGTCATGCTCTGAACGACGAGATCATCAACCGGATAAGACGATCATTTTGTTGCTGTTTTTGACGCCGGCGCCGCTGCAACGCTGGCGCAGGGAGTTTTGACATGGCGGGACGCAAGCCGCTGCCGACACATCTGAAGCTGGTGAAGGGCACGGCCCGTCCGCATCGCCTGAACAAGGCCGAGCCGAAGCCGGTGGTGGCGACGCCCGAACCGCCTGACCATCTCGATGAAGCCGCCAAGCTGAAGTTCACCGAAATGGCGGAACTGCTTGCCCGCCACGGTGTCATGACGGAACTGGATGCCGGCGCACTCGCCCGCTACGTCGTGATCTGGCGGCGCTGGCTGGAGGCGGAGCAGGAAGTGAAGCGCCGTGGCCCTGTGGTGAAGACGTCGAATGACAACATCATCCAGAACCCGTTCCTGGCTGTGGCCAACAAGTGCCTGGCGCAGATGGCGCAGATCGAGAGCGAATTCGGACTGACGCCGTCCAGCCGCTCGCGCATCCGTATGGCGGAACCCGCCGAGACGAGCGATCCGTTCGAGGAGTTCCTGAACCGTGGCCGCAAAGCCTAGTTCCCGTGCTTCGCGCCCACTGGACGGGAGCGGCAGGAAAGCACCACCCTGTCCGGTTACAGCCTATGCCCGTGCGGTGGTTGGCGGCCGGATCGTCGCCGGCCGGCTGGTGCGTCTGGCCTGCGAGCGGCACCTCGCGGACCTGAAGGTGGGGGTAAAACGCGGCCTGGTCTGGGATGGCGCTGCGGCACGTCATGCGATCGACTTCTTCGGCCATCTGCGCCACTCGACCGGCGAATGGGCGGGCGAGCCCTTCGTGCTTCAGGGCTGGCAGCAGTTCGTCGTCGGCTCGCTCTATGGCTGGAAGCGCAAGGACGGTTTGCGCCGGTTTCGCACCGCCTATGTCGAAGTAGCAAGGAAGAACGGCAAGTCGGTGCTTCTGGCCGGCACGGCGCTCTATGCGCTGATCGCCGATGGCGAGCCCGGTGCGCATGTGTATTCGGCGGCAACGACGCGCGATCAGGCCAGGATCGTCTTTGGCGAGGCCGAGCGCATGGTGGCGGCGAGTTCGGCGCTGCAATCGAGGATCACACGCACGGTGAACAATCTGGCCGTGCTGCCGACCTCGTCCTGGTTCAGGCCGCTGTCGGCGGACGCCAGCAAGATGGACGGGCTGAACATCCATTTTGCGGCCGTCGATGAAGTGCACGAACATCCGGGACCGGAGATCATCCAGAAGCTGAACACCGCCACCGGTGCGCGGCGCCAGCCGCTGATCTTCGAGATCACGACGGCCGGCTATGATCGCCATTCGGTCTGCCGCCAGCATCACGAGTTCTCGGTGAAGGCGCTGGAAGGCACGGTGCCGATGGAGTCGTCGGACAGCTGGTTTGCCTATATCGCCACCATCGATGAGGGCGACGACTGGACCGACGAAAAGGTCTGGGTGAAGGCCAATCCGAGCCTTGGCGTGACGGTGAAGCTGGATGACCTGAAGCGGCAGATCGACGAGGCCAGGGAAATGCCGGCGCAGCAGAATGCGATCCGCCGGCTGCGCCTCAACGAATGGACCGAGCAGGTCACCCGCTGGCTCGACATGAGCGTGTGGGAGGAAGGCGGACTGCCAGCTGCCACCGACTGGCGCATCGTCAAACACGAACTGGAGGAACTGGAAGGCAAGCTGCTGGGGCGTGAATGCTATGGCGGGCTCGATCTTGCCCGCGTCAACGATCTGTCGGCCTTCGTGCTGGTCTTCCCGCCGACACTGGATGAAACGCTTGGAAAGCTTGCCGACAAATGGATCGTCACCTGCCGGTTCTGGATTCCCGAGGACGACATAGTCCGCCGTGTGCGGCGCGACCGCGTGCCCTATGACGTCTGGCGCGATCAGGGATTTTTGACCGCGACACCCGGCAATGCCACCGACTTTGCCTTCATCGAGGCCGAGATACTGGAGCTGGCCTCACGCCATGATCTGCGGGAGCTGTCCTATGATCGCACCTTTGCCGGCGAGATCGTCCAGCATCTGCAGGATGAAGGCTTGAACCTGGTGCAGTTCGGACAAGGGTTTTTGTCCATGGCGGCACCCACGGCGGAGCTGGAGCGGCTTTCGGTGTCACGCTCGCTCTGGCATGGCGGCCATCCCGTGCTGCGATGGAACGCCTCCAATGTTGCCGTGCGCCATGATCCGGCCGGCAACATCAAGCCGGACAAGGAACGCTCCAGAGAGCGCATCGACGGCATTGTCGCCATCTGCAACGCGCTCGGGCGGGCGCTGGCCCGCGACGTCAATGCCGGCCGCTCGGTCTATGAGACCCGCGGCATCCTGATGCTGTAAAGAGCTGACGAAAGAACCCAATGGCATTCTGGTCGAACTGGTTCGGCGGCGCAAAACCGCCGGCCGCATCTCCGCGCGCGTCGTTCCAGGATGCGGGTGGCGGGATCGTCATCACCACGGCGCAGCAGCTGGAAGAGGCGCTGCGCTCGGGAACGGTGACCGCCTCGGGGGCTGCGGTGACGCCCGACAGCGCCATGCGGGTGGCGGCCGTCTATGCCTGTGTGCGCATCATCTCGGGTGCTGTGGCGACATTGCCGCTGCACATCAAGCGCCGGGTGGATGAGCGCACCCGCGAAGACGCCTCCGACACGCCGATCTGGACGGTGCTGCGACGACGGCCGAACCGCTGGCAGACGCCGTCGCAGTTCCGCCGCATGCTGCAGGCGCATCTGCTTTTGCGCGGCAATGCCTACGCCATGATCGTGCGGTCACGCGGACTGGTGCAGGAACTGATCCCGCTGCATCCCGACCGGGTCGAGGTCAGGCAGACGGACGATCTGGCGCTGGAATACATCTACACCCGCCAGGACGGACGGCGCATCCGGCTCCGCCAGGATGAGGTGTTCCATCTGGTCGGGCTGACGCTGGATGGCGTGCATGGCGTGTCGGCGATTGCCTACGCCCGCGAGACCATCGGGCTGTCGCTGGCCATGGAAGACCATGGTGCAACCACCTTCCGTAATGGCGCCCGCGTCAGCGGCGTATTGAAACATCCGAACAAGCTCGGGCCCGAGGCGGTCGCCAATCTCAAGGCCGGGCTCGAAGAGTTCCGCTCCGGCGGCGAGCAGGAGGGAAAGAACCTGATCCTCGAAGAGGGCATGGACTATGCCCGCATCGCCATGACGGCCGAGGATGCGCAGTGGATCGAGAGCCGCAAGTTCAGCCGCACCGACATTGCCATGTTCTTCGGCGTGCCGCCGCACATGATCGGCGATACGGAAAAGTCGACCAGCTGGGGCACGGGTATCGAGCAGCAATCGATCGGCTTCGTCGCCTGGACGCTCGAGGACCATCTGACCATGTGGGAAGAGGCGATCAACCGCGACCTGATCGGCGCGGAAGACGATCTCTACGCGCGCTTCAACCGGGCGGCGCTGGTCAAGGGCGACATCAAGGCGCGCTGGGAGGCTTACGTCAAAGGCCTGCAATGGGGCGTCTACAGCCCGAATGAAATCCGCGCGCTCGAAGACCAGAACCCGCGCGACGGCGGCGACGTCTTCTATCCGCCGCCGAACACGGCGGGAGCGCCGGCGGGGGAACAACGAGATCGCCAGGAGTCTGGCAACGGCAGCGATGGCGATCGCGTGGTCGCTGCCAGTGGCAACCCTGGCGATCGAAAGACTGGTGGCCGGCGCGATGACGAAACCGACGCCCCGTAACGACAAGGAATAAACAGATGACCCTTCTGAACACGTTGAAAGTGGCCTCGACGCTGACGGTCATGCCGGTGTTCGGGCTGGCGGCGACCCTCCCGACCTCCAGATTTGGCATCTTTTTCACCAGCTGCACACCCTCGCGATAGTTTTTCTTCTCG
>QGUU01000214.1 GCA_003242525.1 Pseudomonadota bacterium
GCGACAGGCTCGGCATCGAACTGAACCTGCAACGCCGTAGCCCCGATCGAGACCGGCATGTGGCGATGAGCTGCCGCGCGCGCGGAGGACCCCTTCGTCACGCCGGCGGAAGAACCCGCCTTCTTCTTGTGGGCCGGTGAGGCCGTGGCACGACCCCGGCTCGACAGTTTCAGCCGATGCACCTTGCCGATGACCGCATTGCGGCTGACGCCCCCGAGTTGCGCAGCGATCTGGCTGGCCGAAAGGCCTTCCGCCCAGAGCTTGCGCAGAAGTTCGACGCGTTCGTCGGTCCAGTTCATGAGACTGCGCTCCTTTCGAACCGCACGGCATCCAGAATCCGTTCCCGTCCCGACTCTCGCCAGGTCAACACTACATCTTCCGGGATGATTAGATCCGCCGCACGAAATCTAGCTATTTCCTACTCACAATTACCGTATGCGTTGACTCGGTGACAAGAGTCCGAGCGGCAACATGATTCGGTTTTCTCGGTTTTCCCCAACTTGCCTTTGTCCTGATACCGACCCGGCAAGCCTTTGTGGACCAGAACTCATTCGAGCTTTTCGTTGACTTCGCGGCCGAAAACCACGATAAGCCGCAAAAGGCCGCCGCGTTGGCGGCTTTTTGATTTTTCCGGTTCCGGAGAAGCATATAATGAGCGGTTCGGCGCTTTACGAGACCTTTGTCCGTGCACCCCTGATCTTCGACCATGGCGAAGGGTCCTGGCTGGTGACGGACCGAGGCGAGCGCTACCTCGATTTCGCCGCCGGCATCGCGGTCAATTCCCTTGGTCACAGCCATCCGCACCTGGTCGGCGCATTGACCGAGCAGGCAGCAAAGCTGTGGCATGTCTCCAATCTCTACGAAATCCCCGCACAGACCCGCCTGGGCGAGCGGCTGGTGGAGGCGAGCTTCGCCGACAGGGTGTTCTTCACGAATTCCGGCGCCGAGGCCCTGGAATGCGCGATAAAGACGGCGCGGCGCTACCAGTTCGTAGAAGGCCGTCCCGAGCGCTATCGCATCATCACCTTCGAGGGCGCGTTCCACGGCCGCACGCTGGCGACCATCGCCGCAGGCGGCCAGAAGAAATATCTCGAAGGCTTCGGGCCCAAGGTGGACGGGTTCGACCAGGTGCCTTTCAACGATCTCGATGCCGCCGAGAAGGCAATCGGACCCGAGACGGCGGCCATCCTGCTCGAGCCGGTGCAGGGCGAAGGCGGCATACGCGATTTTCCGCTTCAGTCGCTCAAGCGCCTGCGCCAGCTTTGCGACGAGCATGGGCTGCTCCTGATCTTCGATGAGGTCCAGTGCGGTGTCGGCCGTACCGGCAAGCTGTTTGCCCATGAATGGGCTGGCGTCGCGCCGGACCTGATGGCCATAGCCAAGGGCATAGGCGGCGGTTTCCCCATGGGCGCCTGCCTGGCCACGGCGGAGGCGGCCAAGGGCATGACCGCCGGCGTGCATGGCACGACCTTCGGCGGCAATCCGCTGGCCATGGCGGTGGGCAACGCGGTGCTCGACGTGGTGCTGGAGCCCGGCTTCCTGGACGAGGTGCAGCGCAAGGCGTTGCTTTTCCGGCAGGGCCTTGCCGCGATTGCCGACGAATATCCGGGCGTCATTGAAAGCGTGCGCGGCAGCGGCCTGATGCTGGGCCTGAAATGCGCCGTTTCCAATACCGAGCTCAACGCGGCCCTGCGCCAGCAACACCTCCTTGCCGTACCAGCCGGTGACAATGTGATCCGGCTCCTGCCGCCGCTCACCGTCACCGACGAGGAAATCCGCGAAGGGCTGGAGCGCATACGCGCCGGCGCGAAGCACGTGGCCGAAACCGCTTCGGCAACCGCGAAGTGACCGGAGCTGCCATGACCCTGCGCCACTTCACCGATCTTTCAGCCGTTTCGGAAGCGGACCTGCGTGCGATCCTGGACGATGCTGCAGCCCGCAAGGCGCGCCTCAAGGCGGGAGAGCGCTTACGCCCGCTGGAGGGCAAGGTTCTTGCGATGATATTCGACAAGCCGTCGACGCGCACCCGCGTTTCTTTTGATGTCGGCATGCGCCAGCTCGGTGGCGAAACGATCATGCTGACCGGAGCCGAAATGCAACTCGGCCGCTCCGAAACCATCGCTGATACGGCCAAGGTCTATCGCGCTATGTGGACGCCATAATGATCCGCACCACGTCGCACGACCGGCTGATCGAGCTGACGGAAAATGCGACAATCCCGGTCATCAACGGCCTGACCGACGACACGCATCCCTGCCAGCTCATGGCCGACATCATGACTTTCGAGGAACATCGCGGTCCGGTCGCTGGAAAGACCTTCGCCTGGAGCGGCGACGGCAACAATGTGCTGCACTCGCTGCTGGAAGCGTCGGCCCGGTTCCGTTTCAACCTCAACATAGCCGTCCCCGAAGGCAGCGAGCCCAACCCGAAATATGTCGAATGGGCGCGCAACAATGGCGGGCAGATACGCATCACCCGCAGCGCCGAAGAGGCGGTGGAGGGGGCAGACTGCGTTGTCACCGATACATGGGTTTCGATGGGGCAGGAGCACCGTGCCCGCGGCCACAACGTCTTCATGCCCTACCAGGTAAACGCCGCGCTGATGGCCAGGGCGAAACCGGACGCGCTGTTCATGCACTGCCTGCCGGCGCACAGGGGCGAGGAAGTCACCGACGAGGTGATAGACGGGCCGCATTCGGTGGTCTTCGACGAGGCCGAGAACCGGCTGCATGCGCAGAAGGCCGTGCTGGCCTGGTGCCTCGGCGCTTGAAGGCAGCCGTGATGGTGCCTATCTGGGGCCCATCACCGCAAATGCAGCCAGTACCGCGGCACGCCACTTGTCTGGCGCGGCCGACGGCCGGAGACACGCCATGCCGAAAGCCATGCCCTTGACCGAACGGGGCCCCAGACTCGGCGAATTCGACCATGCCGGAGACGATCATGTCGTTCCCTTCCAGGTCGATCCGCTCGACGTACGGGGTCGTGCCGTGCAACTCGGCCCCATGCTCGACGCAATACTGTCGCGCCACGCCTATCCGGAGCCGGTTGCCCGGCTCCTGGCCCAGGCTTGCGTGGTCACGGTGCTGCTCGGCACATCGCTCAAGTTCCAGGGCAAGTTCATACTTCAGACCCGAACGGAAGGACCGGTGGACATGCTGGTGGCCGACTTCGCCACCCCGCATGCGCTGCGCGCCTATGCCCGTTTCGATGCGGAGCGGCTGGCAGAGCTGACCGCTGCCGGCACCGTATCGGACGAGACGTTGCTTGGCACGGGCGTCCTGGCGCTGACCATCGACCAGGGCGCACACATGCAGCGCTATCAGGGCATCGTCCAGCTCGATGGTATCGGTCTGGAGGAAGCGGCGCGCGTCTATTTTCGCCAGTCGGAGCAGATCCCGACGGACCTCAGGCTTGCCGTGGCGCGCCAGCTTTTGCCTGGCGGCCGCAGCCAATGGCGCGCGGGGGGCCTGCTTGCGCAATTCCTGCCGGAAGCCCCGGAGCGCATGCGCCCGCCGGATCTTCACGGCGGCGACGGCGACCCGTCCGAGCCCGCCCATGACCCGCTCGACAATGCGTGGCAGGAAGCGCGAGCACTCATAGGCACTGTGGAGCCGAGCGAGTTGATCGATCCCACCGTGGGCGCCGAGCGGCTGCTGTTCCGGTTGTTCCATGAACAGGGCGTGCGCGTGTTCGAAGCCGTCGGCGTGGCCGACAAATGCTCCTGCTCGCGCGAGAAGGTCCATGGCGTCCTGTCGGGCTTTTCCGCAGAAGAGATCCGCCAGAGCACCGAGGACGGCAAGATAACGGTCGCCTGCGAATTCTGCTCGACGACCTACACTTTCGATCCTGCGGAGTTCGATGCCAGGTAGCACCTTTCCTTCCCCGCGCTGCCGGGGAAGGAAACATCAGTTCACCGTGCGGGCGGAGCCGGGCAAATCCAGCGAGAATGCCGGTATGTCGATTTCAAACAGTTCGCCGCGCTCGTTGCGCATGGTGTAGAACCCCACCATGATGCCGGACGGCGTGGGAAGCGGGCAACCGGACGTGTACTGGAAACTGTCTCCGGGATGCAGTTCGGGCTGTTCACCGACGACGCCGGCGCCGCGCACTTCCTCAACCCGTCCGGTACCATCGGTGATGCGCCAGTAACGTGAGAGAAGCTGCACGAACTCGTCCGACTGGTTTTCTATGGTGACGCGATACGCCCAGACGTAACGCCCCGCTTCCGGATCGGAACGCTCCGGCAGATAAAAGGGCTCCACTTCTACTGCAATGCCTCGGGTGACTGCGCGGTACATGCCCTTAGTCTCGGTCGCCGAGTCTCGCCGGTCAATCGGGCAGACTGGCGCAATCTGATACATTGGGCGATGATTGGGCATGCTGACGCCCGCCAAGTTCGCCACGATTGCGCTCGGCTTTCCCGAAGCCGTGCAGGGCGCCCATTTCGACGTCACCGATTTCCGGGTGCGGGGAAAGATCTTCGCCACGTTGCGTGAGAAGGACGGCCGGGCTGTGCTGAAGCTGGCGCCCGACCAGCAAAAGCTGCTGATGGAAACCGCCGGCGGTCAGTTCGTCCCGGCCTCCGGTTCATGGGGACTCAAGGGTTGGACGCAGGTGATGCTGGACCGGGTCGATGAAGGGACGATGCGCCATGCCATGGCGATCGCCTGGCGCACGGTAGCGCCAAAATCCCTACGCTGACCGGAAGCAGCCTCAAACCCTGTCGAGGGCCTGAACGATGTCCCCAATCAGATCTTCGGGGTCCTCAAGGCCGATCGAAAGCCGCACGGTTCCAGGCCGAATGCCGAGTTCTGCGCGCGCCTCGTCCGTCAGGTTCTTGTGCGTCGTCGTAGCGGGGTGCGTGATCAGACTCTTGGCGTCGCCGAGATTGTTGGACATGAGAACGATTTCCAGCGCGTTCTCAAATGCGAAGGCCGCCTCCTTTCCTCCCTTCAGATCGAAGCAGATCAGCGTCGAACCGCCGGCCATCTGCTTCTTCACTATGTCCGCCTGGGGATGGTCGTCCCGCCCGGGATAGATCACGCGCGTCACCTTCGGATGGTCGGCCAGCAGGTCCGCAATGCGGCCTGCGGATGCCGTCTGCTGGCGCACGCGCAATGCCAGGGTCTCCAGCCCCTTCAGCAATACCCAGGCATTGAAGGGGGAGAGAGAGGGACCGGTGTGGCGGAAATAGTCGTGGAGGTTCTCGTCGATCCACTTCTTGTCCGAGAGAACG
>QGUU01000215.1 GCA_003242525.1 Pseudomonadota bacterium
AAGATCGCGGGGCCGAAGGCTGGTCGGGTCCGGGGCGGTGCGCATGAGCAGCGGCTGAATGAAACGGCACTGCCGCGTCACGTCGCGCGCGTAGCGGTCATAGGCTTCCGCGTCGCGCCTGGAGAAACGGGCGAATTCGCGCCGGTGGGCATCATGGTCCCGGTAATTGGCCAAATAATCGCCGTCGCGGGTGAACACCGCACCGCCCTCATAAGCGATGACCTGCAGCCCGAAACGGGGCAGCTCCAGGTCTCGCATGATCTCCGGCCTGAACAGCGAGCAGACATAGGAGCAGTTGGAGTACAGGAAGCCTGGCGCGAGCTCCCGGCTGGTAGCCGCACCGCCGACCCAATCGTTCTTTTCCACCACCAGCACATCCAACCCGGCGCGCTGCAGGTAGCAGGCGTTAACCAGCCCGTTATGGCCGCCACCCACGACGATCGCGTCCCATCTCTTCATGCCGGCCCGGCCATTTCGACCGCCCTCCATCTGCCATGATCCGCATGCCGGATATGGCAAGCTTGCCATGGCGGTTGCCCGGCTGTCCAGTCATATTGAATGAATGTTCAACAAATACTGTTGCGTTTCTGCCTCGTTGGAGTAGGCTTCGGCAGCGAAACTGTGCTTGGGCTCATGAACGGGAACGCTGAGACAGAAGCTGAATATGACGACACGGCGATCCGCTTCCTGGAAGCGCTTTGGGGAGAGGGTTATCTCTCGCCCGGCGGATCGGAGGAGGTAGACCGCATCGTCGAAGGGCTGGATCTCTCCGGCAAGACGCTGCTCGACGTTGGCTGCGGGTCAGGCGGCGTGACGCTGCATCTGGCGCGCAGGCACGGGCTCGGCCATGCTGTCGGCTTCGATGTGGAGAAGCCGGTCGTGGAGGCGGCGCGGCGGCGGGCAAATGCCTGGGGGCTTGCCGACCGCGTGGTCTTCGTTCAGGGCCCGCCGGGGCCTCTGCCATTCGAGAGCGCGTCATTCGATATCGTCTTTTCCAAGGACGCGCTGCTTCACGTGCCGGACAAGGACGCCCTCTTTGCCGAAATCTTTCGCGTGCTGAAACCAGGAGGCGTCTTCGCTGCCTCCAACTGGATGGTTTCGCATGACGGCGAGCCGTCACCCGCCATGCGGGCCTATATCGCAGCAGAGGGACTTTCCTTCGCCATGGCCTCACCTTCCCGCTACGCCGAGGCCATGCGACGTGCGGGCTTCGTGGACATTGCCACGCGCGATCGCAACCCGTGGTATCGCGAGGTAGCGCGCGAGGAACTGGCACGCCTCAAGGGCCCGCTTTACAAGACGGTAGCCGCTGCCGTTGGCACGGCCTATGTCGACAAGAACATCAAGACCTGGGAAGCCATGCAGAAGGTGCTTGACTCGGGCGAGCACCGGCCCACTCATCTGCGCGGATGGAAGCCGGAGCCAGAAGGGTAGCCGGCATGCTGGAGACAAGCCCGAGCATGAGCACCCCTCGGCCGGAATATCGGCAATCAGAAACCGGCGCTGGCAAGGGCGACCCCGAAAAGCGCAGCCGCAAGCAATCCAAGGAAGTACGCCGCCACCAGCTGATCGAAGCGACGATCGATTCGCTGGCCAAGCGCGGCTACGCCGAAACCACCATGGCCGATGTGGCGGATGGCGCTGGCCTGTCGCGCGGCATCGTCAACTTTCATTTCGAAAGCAAGGAAAAGCTGCTCGTCGCCACGCTTCAGTTCATGGCGGATGAATATGCTGCGCACTGGCGCGCCGCACTGGAGCAGGCGGGCGACAGTGCCGCCGGCCAACTGAGCGCACTGGTTGCGGCCGATTTCGACCGCTCGATCTGCAACAAGCGCAAGCTCGCCGCCTGGTGCGCGTTCTGGGGAGAAGCGAAGTCGCGGCCGACCTATCAGGCCCTGTGCGGCTCGCGCGATGCCGCCTACCAGAACGTCGTCACCGAACTTTGCCACCGGCTGAAGCAGGAAGGCGGCTACGAGTTCGACCACAAGGCCATTGCCCTGGCGCTGGCGGCGATGCTCGAAGGCCTGTGGCTCAGGCTGATGATGGGAGCAGAAGAGGTGACGCGCGAAAGCGCGCTGAACGCCGCCAACGCCTTCCTGGCTTCGGTCTTCCCCCGCCACTATGGCAGCGCTGGCGCCGGGAAGGAAAGCGCAAGCACGACCGGATCAGCTAGAACAAAAAACGGGAGGATTTGAAAATGCTGACACGCAGAATGACGTTGACGCTGGCGCTAGCAGGCACGCTGGCGGCCTCCGTCTCCGCGCTTGCCCTGGCGGAAGACCGGGAGCTGACCGTCTTCGACTGGTCGGGCTATGAGGACCCCAGCTTCCACCCCGCATATGTGGAGAAGAACGGTGATTCGCCGGCCTTCGCCTTCTTCGGCGACGAGGACGAAGCCTTCGAGAAGCTGCGGGCCGGGTTCAAGGCCGATCTTGCTCACCCCTGTTCGCAAACCGTGGTGAAATGGCGCGAGGCCGGCATCCTGCAACCTTTGGACACATCGAAGATCACGGGCTGGAACGATCTTATTCCCGGCATCATGAGCATGAAGGATCTTGCCACGGACGAGAATGGCCGGGCCTGGTTCATGCCCTGGGAGTGGGGCAACACGCTGCTTACCTACAACTCGGAAAACATAGACGAGAACGATATTCGCTCGCTCAAGGCCCTTGCCGATCCCAAGTTCAAGGACAGGGTGTCGATCGGGGACAACGTCGATGATGCCTACGCGCTGGCAAGCCTTGCCATTGGGGTAAAGGACTGGACCCAAATGACGGACGACCAGTTCACCCAGGCATCCGACTTCCTGCGCGAGGTGCACAAGAATGTGCGCCTTTATTGGACAGACACGACCGAGATCGTGCAGGCGCTTTCCGGCGGCGAAGTCGATCTCGCCTGGGCCTGGAACGACGCTTCCGTGCAGTCGGCGGCAGACGGGGCTCCAATCAAGGCCAAGAAGGATACCGAGGAGGGCATTTCCACCTGGGTGTGCGGCTATGTCTTGCTCAAGGACGCGCCAGGCAACATCGACAAGGCCTATGACTACCTCAATGCAGTCAACGATCCGGAAGTGGCACAGGTGCTGGTCGGCGACTGGGGATATGGACAGGCGAACGCCAAGGGCATGGCCGGCGTCGATGCGGCAACGCTGCAGGAAAAAGGCTATGACGACGTGGAGAAATTCGTCGACAAGACCCTGTTCCAGTCGCCGCTGCCGCCCGACCTGAAGCAGAAGATGATCGCCGAATTCGAGAAGATCAAGGCCGGCTACTGATCGGGCCGACCCTCGGCCGGCGCCAGTACGGCGTCGGCGAGGTTGCAGCGAGCGGTATGAGCAGCGTCTATTCGGCCGGCTGCGGCGCGAAGTCGGCCGTATGTGCCATACCCGCCATGAGTGAGACCACGAGGAGACATCCGGCCAGAATCATAAAGATCGGCGAAAAGCCGATATGTTCGGCGGCAAAGCCGATGGCGGATGGGGCCACCAGTATCCCGGTGTAGCCCATTGTCGTGACCACACTCATGCCGGTGCCCGGCGCCATGCCCGGCTGGTTGCCGCCGGCCGAAAAGGCGATCGGGACCATATTGGCGATTCCGAGGCCGGAAAAGGCGAAGGCGGCTATGGCGAGCCATGGCCAGGGAGAAATCGCCGCCGCGAACACACCGCAGGCTGCAACAAGGCTCGAAACCCGAAGGGTCGTGACCGCGCCGAACCGTGTCCGAATCCCATCCCCGGCAAAACGCATGATGGCCATCGCACCCGAAGAAGGCAAAGGCAAGGCCCGCGGCCGCCAGCTCGGCACCAAGTTCCTGTGCGAGGTAGAGCGCGGCCCAGTCCAGCACCGCTCCCTCCGGGACCATCGAGAACAGGGCGAGCAAGCCGATCAGATAGACGGTTGGGGTGCTCGGCAGCCTGAACGAATGACGTTTCCCGTGCAGAGGCGACGGTGTTTCTCCTATCAGGTGCCTCGTCGCGATCAGCAGCAGGGCCACCGCAACGACGGTGACCATGCCTGCGTGAGCGACATGGCCAAAATTCTGGATAGCGAGACCACCCAAGCCGCCGCCAACGAAGCCTCCAAGACTCCAGAATCCGTGCGAGGATGACATTACCGCCCTGGACAGCCGTCGCTCGACGGCCACGGCATTGGCGTTCATCGCCACGTCCATTCCGCCGACCAGGCCGCCGAAAAGATAGAGCGCAGGCGCGGCGAGATAGGGGTTCGGCGTTAAGGCGACGATGAGCAGGCCGAAGACGGCGAAGGCCGCGAACCCGCGCACGACAGCCCGCGAGCCATGACGCGACATCAGGTAGCCCGCGAGAGGCATGAAGGTGAGCGCGCCCAGCCCGAAGACGAGAATAAGCACGCCGAGCGTGAACTTCGAAATCTCCAGCCGGTCCAGAAAGACGGGGATCTGCGGCGCCCAGCTCCCGGTGATGAAACCGTTGATGAAGAACATCGTCGCGACCGCCCAGCGCCCGCGCGCGGCAAGGCGCATGGCGCCAGAATCCTGTATCGCTTTCGTGGCGTCCATTAATGACCAACTCTCGTGGGAATCGAATGTGCGGCAAATTAGATCGATTCAATCCCCAGTCAAGCTCGCGCGGGAGCAGGATCGCAGGCAGGTCCGGCCATAGCGCGGACTACGCCGTGCGACCCGCCTTGCCGCTTGACCGGGG
The DNA here is from genome assembly GCA_003242525.1 of Pseudomonadota bacterium. GTDB lineage: Bacteria > Pseudomonadota > Alphaproteobacteria > Rhizobiales > Rhizobiaceae > Mesorhizobium. The sequence continues at coordinate 4,682 of QGUU01000215.1, forward strand.
CGGTCCAGTCGGGCATCGAACCGACGAAATCGCCGCGGCCATGCTTGCGAGTCGCGGCGCAGGAACATGGAGACAAGTATGGCCGACGACATTACCGAACCCACCAGTCAGACCGTAGCAGCCGGTCAGTTGCGCGCCTTCATCGAGCGCGTGGAGCGGCTGGAGGAGGAAAAGGCTACGATCCAGGAAGACATCAAGGAGGTCTTCGCGGAAATGAAGGGTTCCGGCTTCGATACCAAGGCGGTAAGAACCATCATTCGCCTGCGCAAGAAGGATGCGGCGGAGCGGCAGGAAGAGGAAGCCATTCTCGACCTTTACAAGGCCGCGCTGGGGATGGAGTGATCGCGGCCCTGCAAGATTGACGGGGCTCGACACAGGCCAGGCGGCCCGCTCACAACCTGCCGGGTTCCATCAGCTAGCCGGTGCCGAGGATGTTCAGGCAAGGTGAGGCTGACATCCGGCGGACCTCGCTTATGTGGGACGGCGTGCCCGGGCAGATCGACGAAAGACGGGGTGGTCGGGCTCACCCCCAGCCCAGGCCAGTGTGTTGCCCG
>QGUU01000689.1 GCA_003242525.1 Pseudomonadota bacterium
TTTTATTGGGAGTGGGCGCATTCGTAAGCTCGCTGCGCGATCGACCCGATCCGGCGGTGGCTCGCCCGCATTGCCAAAGATGAAATCCCGCCTTATCTGCGAGGCGTAGATCGTCAACCAGTGCTACGAGGGAGACCACCATGGCCTTTGAACTGCCGGACCTGCCCTATGACTATGAGGCTCTGCAGCCTTACATGTCGCGGGAGACGCTGGAATTTCATCACGACAAGCACCACAAGGCCTATGTGGACACCGGCAACAAGCTGGCGGCCGAGGCCGGGATGGACAATTTGCCGCTCGAAGAGGTGGTCAAGCAGTCCTACGGGAAGAACCAGGCCCTCTTCAACAATGCCGGTCAGCATTTCAACCACATCCATTTCTGGAAGTGGATGAAGAAGGGCGGCGGCGGAAAGAGCCTGCCGGGGGCGCTGCAGCAAGCCTTCGACAGCGATCTTGGCGGTTACGACAAGTTTCGCGCTGACTTCATCAATGCCGGCGTGACGCAGTTCGGTTCCGGCTGGGCGTGGGTCGCGTTCAAGGACGGCAAGCTTGAGATCATGAAGACGCCGAACGGCGAGAATCCGCTGGTGCATGGCGGCACGCCGATCCTTGGGGTCGATGTGTGGGAGCACTCCTACTACATCGACTATCGCAACGCGCGGCCGAAATATCTGGAAGCCTTCGTCGACAACCTCATCAACTGGGACTACGTCCTGGAGTGCTACGAGAAGGCACGCGGCTGACACAGATTCACCGCGAACAGTGCGTTGCGGAGACCCGGCCACTTGGCCGGGTTTTCCGTATCCGGAGCCACGGCGCTGAGCTAAGGCGGCAAAATTCCTCACGAAAGCGTGATTCCGGAAGCATTGGATTTTAAATTCGCCGCGGCGAATGGCTCGCTATGGTGGCACGGGGACATCATGGAGAAGTGCCACATGAAGAAAATAGCAATCTCCTTCTCATTTCTCCTCTTTTCTGCTGCAGCGGTTACGGCGGCCGATGATCCGATTGCGGTGCGACAGGCGCTTATGCAGGCCAACGCTGCTTCGGCCGGTGCCGCTAGCGCCATGTTGAAGGGTGAAATGGATTACAATCCCGTTGTGGCCAAAGCGGCGATCGCGACCTTCCATTCAACTGCTGAGGCCATGGGCGATTTCTTCCCCGAAGGCTCTAACGTGGGTGAGACCAGGGCCGCTCCGGCCATCTGGGAAAACCCGGACGCTTTCCGGGAAACCCTCGCCAAATTCAGGACCGACGCGGCTGCGGCCGTGGAGGCCTCGGGACGCGACGGGCCGGCCGATCTTGAGGCTTTCCGCCTGGCGGTCATGCCGGTGCTTTCCAACTGCAGCGCATGCCACGAAAACTTCCGCCTTGAGGATGACTGATCGTTCTTCATGAGACGGGCTTTGCTCTGGCTCGCCACCGCAGTGGCGGCGGCGGGCGTTGTGCTGTGGTGGGCAACTGGGCCGCAGCCTCTCGAAGAAGATGATCTATCCGGGTT
>QGUU01000216.1 GCA_003242525.1 Pseudomonadota bacterium
CCGTGGTGACAGCTACCCGCTCCGGGGCCAGTTCGATCCCGTAATGCTGTTCATAATGCGTCGCGATCGCCGCGCGCAGCGTGGCAAGCCCAAGCGCGTCGGTATAGCCGATGCGCCCCCGCTCCAGGGCGGAGGCAGCAGCCCGTCGCACGGCAGCCGGCGCAGGGTCATAGGGCTGGCCCACGGCCATGGACACGACGTCCGTGCCGGCGGCGATGAGGCGGTTTGCCTCGGCCAACACATCCATCGCGTGGAACGGCTCGACCGCACCCCGCCGTGAAACCGAAACAGCCATCGTCACTCCTTGACTAACTCTACGCCTGCGCAGCCAGCCCACCGCCGCGCCGCACAAATGCCCGATTGGTCCGGCTATCACAAGTTCGGATGTTTTCCGGCCGCGGCTTTCCTTCTCCGTGCGCCTCGGTTAGCTGTGAGGACCATGCTGAACCTGACCCGACCCATTTCCACATCCGGCAAGCTGTTTCGCGCAGCGGCGGTTGCCATGCTCGGAGCCGCGGTTGCAATCACCGTTGCCGTTCCGGCCAGGGCGCAGAGAGTTCCCGTCGTGCGAGACGCCGAGATCGAGGCCTTGGTACGAGAATATGCCAGGCCAATCTTCAAGGCTGCCAATCTTTCAAGTTCCGGCATCCGAATCATTCTCGTCAACGACCCCTCGTTCAACGCCTTTGTTGCCGGGCGCCGGCTGTTCATAAATACCGGAGCGCTGATGCAGGCCGAGACACCGAACGAGATAATCGGCGTCCTTGCACATGAATGCGCCCACATCGCAGGAGGCCACGAGCAAAGGCTGCGCCAGCAACTAGAAGGCGCGCAGACCATGGCGATCGTGGCTGGGCTCCTGGGTGCAGGCGCCATGGTGGCCGGCGCGACAGGCGGCAGCCGCGGCCTGGGAACCGCCGGAATGGGCATTGCCGCCGCAGGTGGTGAACTGGCGCAGCGCGTCCTGCTCAACTATCAGCGCGGCGAGGAGATTACCGCCGATCGCTCGGCCATCGCCTATCTCAACGCCACCGGCCAGTCCGGCGAAGGCATGCTGAAGACTTTCCGGCGCTTCCAGACGGCACTGTCGCTTTCCGGCGCAAAGGTCGATCCATACCGGATCAGCCATCCGATGCCGCAGGACCGCATCTCCAACCTTCAGTCGCTTGTCGAAAAGAGCCCCTACCGGAACAAGGTCGATCCGCCGGCACTGCAGCAGCGCCACGACATGATGCGGGCCAAGATCGCCATCTATACGCAAGGCCAGGCGGCCATGTCGCGACTTCTTCGCAAGGGCGCCGACCCGCTGGCGGTTAAATATGGCGATGCGCAGGCGACTTATCTTTTCGGCAATCCCAGCTCCGCGCTCAAGAAGACGGACGAACTCATCCGGGCACAGCCGCGCAATCCCTATTTCCACGAACTTCGCGGCGACATCCTGATGAAGCTGAACCGGCCGAAAGACGCCGCAACGGCCTATGCCAAGGCCGTCAGCCTGGACCCGGTCAAATCGGGGCTGCTTCCAGTCTCCTATGGACAAGCGCTGATGGCGATCGGAACGCCGGACGCCTTGCGCAAGGCGATTGCGCAGATCGAAATTGGTCTTTCGCGCGACAAGGAAAACACTGTTGCCTATCGCTACCTTGCACAGGCATATGGCCAGCTTGGCCAGATAGGAAAAGCAGAACTGGCGACCGCCGACGGCTACTTTTATTCCGGCGACTACCAGAATGCGTCGATTTTCGCCATGCGCGCCCAGAAGCTGCTGAAACCGGGAGAGCCGGATTGGGTTCGCGCGCAGGACATCATAAGCTCGGGCAAGCCCCGGAAGAAAAAATAAACGGTTTCCGTGGCTCATGAGCAGCCCGGCGGGAAAGGAACAGGACGATGAACAAGGCAATTCTTCTGGCCGCAGCGGGCACAACTGCCGCCTTCGCCATGCTGGCTGTCGGTTTCATGGCCGGCAACGTCCTGCCCGCAAAGGCGGAGAACCTGGAGAAGGCGGATCGGATCCAGGTGGCTTCGACGCCTACGCTGGACCGCGCAGAGGTGGAAAATATCGTCCGCGACTATCTCCTTGCGAACCCGGAAATCCTGCTTGAGGTCCAGGACGCGCTGGAAGCCAAGCAGAAGGAAGAACAGCGTCTTGCCAGCGAGCTGGTCATCAAGGACCTGAAGGACGAAATCTTCAACTCCGCCTATGACGGCGTTATCGGCAATCCGAACGGCAAGGTGACCATCGTCGAGTTCTACGACTACAATTGCGGCTTCTGCAAACGCGCGCTCGAAGACATGGTCGCGCTGACGAAACAGGACCCCGACCTTCGTTTCGTGCTCAAGGAGTTCCCCATCCTCGGGCCGGATTCGCACAAGGCCTCGATCGTATCGATGGCCTTTCACAAAATGATGCCGGAAAAATACGGCGAGTTCCACATGGCCCTGCTTGGCGGTGAGGGAAGGGTCACGGAAGCTAAGGCGATCGAGGTCGCCTTATCCCTTGGCGCTGACGAAGCCACGCTGCGCGAGCACATGAAGGACCCCGATATTCCGGAGGTCCTCTCCAGGACATATGAGATCGCCAACAGGCTCAACATCAGCGGCACGCCTTCCTATGTGGTAGGCAACGAGGTGGTTTTCGGCGCACTGGGCCAACAAGTCCTCGGAGAGAAGATCACGGCAGCCAAGGCGGGGCTCTAGCAGGCCGTGCGGACGGCTTTTGCTGCTGTGGACAGGGGAAGAAGGCACTTGCGCTCTTTTCGCAGCCGGTTAAGCCGAATATAGAACCTCCATGTTTCTTGAACCTTTGCGCGCCGGAAAAGGTCGGCATTTTTGAAAACGGTTTTTGTTCTTAACGGCCCTAACCTGAACATGCTCGGCAAGCGCGAGCCATCCATCTATGGCGTCCAGACGCTGGACGACATTGCTTGCGACTGCCGCAAGGCCGGCGTGGAACTGGGCCTTGAGATAGATTTCCGACAGTCCAACCACGAAGGTGACCTGGTCACCTGGATTCAGGAGGCAGGGGAAAAGGCGGCTGGTGTCGTGCTCAACGCGGGCGCCTATACGCACACCTCCATTGCCATCCATGATGCCGTGCGGGCGGTGGCTCCCGTTCCGGTGGTGGAAGTGCATCTGTCGAACATTCACGCGCGGGAACCGTTCCGCCATGCGTCCAGGGTCGCACCCCATGCCATTGGCATGATCTGCGGATTTGGCCCGTTGGGCTATCGGCTTGCGCTACAGGCCCTTGCGGCACGCCTGTGAACGGCCCTGCCAGGAGAAAGGTCGATCAATGACAAAAACAAACGGCATAGACCAGAAGCTCATCCGCGACCTTGCGGGGATACTGAACGACACCAATCTGACCGAGATTGAGGTGGAGTACGGTGACCTGAAGCTGCGCGTAGCGCGCCAGGCGCCGGCGGTTCATGCCGTAGCCGCTCCGCCGCCACAAGCTCCTGCTTCCGCGCCCGCCGCGCCGGCACAGGCGCCTGCGGCACCGGCCGCGGCCGATCCAGGCAAGAATGCAGTTCCCTCGCCCATGGTTGGCACCGCCTATCTTGCTCCTGCGCCGGATGCAAAACCTTTCGTGGAGGTTGGCCAGAAGGTGAAGGAGGGACAGACGCTGCTCATCATCGAGGCCATGAAGACGATGAACCAGATCCCATCGCCGCGCGCCGGCACGGTGACGGCGATCCTCGTCGAGGACGCGCAGCCGGTCGAATACGGCATGCCGCTTGTGGTGATCGAATAGGATGTTCCAGAAGATTCTCATTGCCAATCGCGGCGAGATCGCGCTTCGGGTGTTGCGCGCTTGCAAGGAACTCGGGATCCAGACGGTCGTCGTCCACTCCACCGCTGACGCGGACGCCATGCATGTGCGACTTGCCGACGAGGCCGTTTGCATCGGCCCGCCGCCCTCGCGCGACAGCTACCTGAACATCCACCAGATCGTGGCGGCCTGCGAAATCACCGGGGCCGACGCCGTGCACCCCGGTTACGGCTTCCTGTCGGAAAATGCGAAGTTTGCCGACATACTGGCCGCTCATAACATCACCTTCATCGGCCCGTCCGGCGACCATATCCGCATAATGGGCGACAAGATCGAGGCCAAGAGGACGGCCAAGCGTCTGGGCATTCCAGTAGTGCCGGGCTCGGAGGGCGCGGTTACCGACGAAAAGGAAGCCAAGCGCATCGCCGCGGAGATCGGCTATCCCGTCATCATCAAGGCATCGGCCGGCGGTGGCGGACGGGGAATGAAGGTCGCGCGCACGGAAACCGACCTCGAAATGGCGCTTGCGACGGCGCGCTCGGAAGCCGGCGCGGCCTTCGGCGACGACGCCGTCTATATCGAAAAGTATCTGGAAAAGCCACGCCATATCGAGTTGCAGGTTTTCGGCGACGGGGCAGGCAACGGCGTCCATTTTGGCGAGCGCGACTGCTCGCTGCAGCGCCGCCACCAGAAGGTGTGGGAGGAAGCAAACTCCCCTGCCCTCAACGCCGACGAACGCGCCAAGATCGGCGACATATGCGCCAGAGCCGTCGCCAATCTTGGCTATTCGGGCGCGGGCACGATCGAATTCCTCTATGAGGATGGCGAATTCTACTTCATCGAGATGAACACCCGCCTGCAGGTGGAGCATCCGGTGACCGAGGCGATCACCGGCATCGACCTGGTGCATGAGCAGATCCGCGTGGCTTCCGGCGGCGGCCTGTCCGTGCGCCAGGAAGACATCAAGTTCACGGGCCACGCCATCGAATGCCGCATCAATGCCGAGGACCCGCGCACCTTCACGCCATCGCCCGGGACGATCACCCATTTCCACACGCCAGGCGGATTGGGAATCCGTGTCGATTCGGGGGTTTACTCCGGTTACCGCATCCCGCCCTATTACGATTCCCTCATCGGCAAGCTGATCGTGCACGGCCGCAATCGGGTGGAATGCATGATGCGGCTGCGGCGCGCGCTGGACGAATTCGTGGTGGATGGCATCAAGACGACGCTGCCGCTGTTCCGCGACCTCGTCGGCAATCTCGACATTGCCAATGGCGAATATGACATCCACTGGCTGGAAAAGTATCTTGCCAAGGGCACCGAGGCGCACTGAAGGGGGTTCATGACCAGCCCCTACGCCCCCGGATACAGCATACCCACCGACCTTCTGCTTAAAGCATACGCGTCGCCGGTCTTTCCCATGGCGGCAAGCGCCTCGGACC
>QGUU01000217.1 GCA_003242525.1 Pseudomonadota bacterium
ACAAAAAAGGGCATAGGGAATGGGGGTCCGCTTCGGGGGCCCGGGGAGGGTATAAGAGACCGGCATCCTGAGGGCGCGTGCCACGCGCCGGCGGGTTGAATGCGGCATGATCACCTCGTCGACATAGCCGCGCTCGGCAGCGACGAAGGGCGAGAGGAAGCGGTCCTCATACTGGCGGGTCAGGGAGGCGATCTTCTCAGGGTCGCCAATATCCTTGCGATAGATGATTTCGACCGCGCCCTTGGCACCCATGACCGCAATCTGGGCCGTAGGCCATGCGTAGTTGATGTCTCCGCGCAAATGTTTTGAAGCCATGACGTCATAGGCGCCGCCAAATGCCTTGCGCGTGATTACGGTAACCTTCGGCACGGTTGCCTCGGCATAGGCGAACAGCAGCTTTGCCCCGTGCTTTATCAGCCCGCCATATTCCTGCGCCGTGCCGGGCAGGAAGCCGGGCACATCCACGAAAGTCACGAGCGGGATGTTGAAGCAGTCGCAGAAGCGCACGAAGCGGGCCGCCTTTCTGCTGGCGTCAGAATCGAGAACGCCGGCAAGAACCATCGGCTGGTTGGCGACGAACCCTACAGTGCGGCCCTCGATACGGCCAAAGCCGGTTACGATGTTCTTTGCGAAACTCTCCTGGATTTCGAAGAAGTCGCCTTCATCGCAGGTCTTCAGGATGAGTTCCTTGATGTCATAGGGCTTGTTGGCGTTGTCGGGAATGAGCCGGTCGAGCGAAAGGTCGGGTTCGGTGACCGACTGGTAGCACTCGATCTCGGGGATTTCGGCCGTGTTGGACGAAGGCAGAAGATCGACCAGGCGGCGCATCTGCAGCAGGGCCTCCACGTCATTGTCATATGCGCCGTCTGCTATGGAGGATTTCGTCGTGTGAATGGAGGCGCCGCCGAGTTCCTCGGCTGTCACCGTTTCGTTGGTGACAGTTTTGACCACGTCCGGCCCGGTGACGAACATGTAGGACGTGTCGCGCACCATGAAGATGAAGTCTGTCATGGCCGGTGAGTAGACATCACCGCCGGCGCACGGCCCCATGATGACGGAGATCTGCGGGATGACGCCCGAGGCCAGCACGTTGCGCTGAAAAATCTCGGCATATCCGCCAAGTGCGGCTACGCCTTCCTGGATGCGCGCGCCGCCTGCATCATACAGTCCGATGATAGGCGCGCGGTTGCGCAGCGCCATGTCCTGAACCTTCATGACCTTTTCGGCATGGGCTTCCGAAAGCGAGCCGCCAAAGACCGTGAAATCCTTCGCGAAGACATAGACAGGACGGCCATTGACCGTGCCCCAGCCGGTTACGACGCCATCTCCGGCAATCTTCGTCTTTTCCATGCCGAAATCGGTCGAGCGATGTTCGACGAACATGTCGAATTCTTCGAACGAGCCTTCGTCCAGGAAGATTTCGATACGCTCGCGCGCGGTGAGCTTTCCCTTCCTGTGCTGGGCGTCTATTCGCGCCTGGCCGCCTCCGGCACGCGCGATGGCGCGGCGGCGTTCGAGTTCCTGCAACACGTCCTTCATCATGCTCCTCCCAAGGCGGTCCAAGCCCTCGTAGACATAGGTCCGGGTCCGCGCAAGCGTGATTGAAAAGTCATCTGGTATTGCGGCCTAACTGCGAGCGTTCGAAGTGAATAACGACCGGCAATGCCAGCAACAGGGGCACTATCAGATAGAGCAGGCGGAATACCAGCAGGGCCGCCAGCACGCCAACCGGATTCATCTCCGACAGTCCCGTAAGGAAAACGAATTCCAGCACGCCAAGTCCTCCAGGCGCATGAGAAATTTGCGCGACGGAAAACGAGACGAGGAAGACCCCAAGTACCGCGAGATAGCCGGGATTGCCCGCTTCGGGCAGCGCGAAATAGATGATACCGGCCGCGGCCAACAGTTCGATCGGTCCGATCACCAGCTGGCGCGCCACGATGGGCAGGCTTGGATAATGCAGTTGGAACGGGCCGATCTTCAACGGCTTCAGATGGAGCCAGCTTCCGAAGACATAGGCGGCGACGATGGCCAGCAGGAGGACGCCAGTCCCTGCCGAGAACTGACCGTAGCCTATGTCGGAGAAGCGCTCCAGCAATGCCGGGTCGAGGATCAGGACAATGCCGGTCAGCAATATCGTGGAAAGAGCGAAGGTGATTGAACACACTGCCACCAGTACGCCTACTTCGTGCCCGCTCAGTCCGCGCGTGCCATAGGCCCGGTACCGGATGACCGCTCCCGACAGCACGGAACCGCCAATATTGTGCGACAATGCGTAGGTGGTGAACGAGCACAGCGTCACGAACAGCCAGGAAACACGCTTTCCTATGTGCAGGAGGGCGATATGGTCGTAGCCGGCCAGGGCCGAATAGGCGGCAATCGCGCAGAGCGTGGACAGGACCCACTGACCGGATGAAATGGCAGCGAGACCTTCGCCGACATCGTCCAACGAAATCCCGCGAAGCTCGTGGTAGAGCAGCCACAGCGAGAAGGCTACCGCGGAAATGCCGAGAGCTGGCCAGAAATGGCGCCCGACTTTCATGCCCGTCCGGCCATATTGTCCTCCGATTTCATTGAAGCCGACCCGCGCTGCGCGTCGAGCAATTGGAACTTGAGAAATGCATCATCAATGCCAGCAGTTCAACCGGTCTGATACCGGTTTGGTGCTGCGGTTTGGGCTTGGTGATCCGACCTTCGCCTGTTAATCTGGTGCCAACTTAAGGAACAGCTGCGCCTGCGGCGTCCGGTCTAGGTTCGCGCGGCGCGGGAAGGATCGACTGTGGAAGACCGCAACACCGGCGCAGGTGCGTCGGAAGCGGGCGTGGCCGGGGATATGCCGGCGCCGCGAAGTGCCGCCGCTTCGCCGTCGGCTGCCACGCCCACCCTCCCCAACGGCTCATGGAGAGGCGGCAAAGGCCAGCCCTTGCCTGCCAAAGGGAGGAAGCGGCGCAAGCGAAGACGTGGCCGCAAGGTATTTGTCCAGTCCAGCGGTGATGCTGCACAACAGGCGGTTACCGCTCCTCCTGAAAATGTGACCGTACCCTCGCCCCCGGTTTCGCTGCCACGAGTGGAATGCCGTCAGGCCGGGCGGGAACTTCCCGTCTTCGCCGCGCTCGACCTGGGCACGAACAATTGCCGCCTTCTCGTGGCCGTGCCGCATCGCCATGGCCGGTTCCGGGTCATCGACGCCTTCTCGCGAATCGTCAGGTTGGGGGAGGGGCTTTCCTCCACCGGCCGTCTTGCCGACCAGGCCATGGATCGGGCTGTGGAAGCACTGAAGGTATGCGCGGAGAAGCTACGCAGCCGCACGATTCGCCGTGCACGGCTAATTGCCACCGAAGCATGCCGCAGCGCTGCAAACGGCGCCGAGTTCCTCGAAAGGGTGGAGCGAGAGGCCGGGCTAAAGCTTGAGATCATCGACCGTCACACGGAAGCGCGGCTCGCGGTCTCGGGATGCGGCTCGCTGGTCGAGCGGGGCACGCGGGGCGTGGTGCTTTTCGATATAGGCGGGGGTTCGTCCGAGATTGCGCTGATCGATCTTTCGGGCCGCCGTTCGCCTCGGCTTGCAAATCATATCGTATCCTGGACGTCCCTTCCTGTCGGCGTCGTCTCGCTGGCGGAGCGCTATGGCGGGCGCGATGTGACCCGCGAAACGTTCCAGCGCATGGTCGATGACGTCCGGCGCCGGCTCGACGATTTCAAGGGTCGCAACAGGCTGAACCATGTTTGCTCTGGGCCGGGCTTCCACCTCCTGGGTACGTCCGGTACGGTTACCACCCTGGCCGGTGTCCATCTCGAACTGGAGCGATACGACCGCCGCAAGGTGGACGGCCTGTGGATGAATCGCGATAGCGTGGACAGCATGATCGAGAAGCTGCTGGCCTGGGATTTCGACCAGCGCGCCGCCAACCCCTGCATCGGAGCTGACCGGGCCGATCTGGTATTGGCGGGATGCGCCATTCTCGAGGCGATCCGCCTTGTCTGGCCATCCGAGAGGCTGCGCGTTGCCGATCGCGGCCTGCGGGAGGGCATATTGAGCGAACTGATGGCGGAAGAGGGCGTCTGGAAATACCGGCGACCGGACGGAGTCCGGCCTTGAGCAGGAAAACTGCGAAATCCGCACCCGGCGGCGTCCGCGTCCAGCGCACGCGGATCAGGAAAAAGGGCGGACTGAAGGAATCATCTCGACGCTGGCTCGAGCGACATCTGAACGATCCCTATGTGCAACGTTCGAAGGCCGAGGGCTTTCGGTCCCGGGCTGCCTACAAGCTGATCGAGATCGACGACAAGCACCATCTGCTGAAGCCGGGCATGAAGGTGATCGATCTCGGGGCGGCGCCGGGTGGCTGGTGCCAGGTTGCGGTGCAGAGAACCAAATCGACAGCGGACAACTCCCATGTCGTTGGCATCGACTACCTGGAAATGGATCCGGTGCCGGGCGCCGTTATCCTGCAGATGGATTTTCTTGATAATGACGCCCCGGGAAAACTTGTGGAGGCGCTGGGCGGCGAACCCGACATCGTGCTCTCGGACATGGCTGCTCCTACCACGGGCCATCGCCGCACGGACCATCTGCGCACCATGCATCTGTGCGAAGTGGCGGCAGATTTCGCCATGTCGGTGCTCAAGCCCGGCGGACATTTCCTGGCCAAGACCTTCCAGGGAGGCACGGAAGCCTCGCTCCTGGACGCGCTGAAGCGCAACTTTCGGTCGGTCCACCATGTGAAGCCGCCAGCCTCCCGGGAAGAATCCGTGGAGCTCTACCTTTTGGCCAAGGGCTTCAAGGGGCGTTCCTCCTCAAATGAGAGACACGAGGACCGGGGGGCAGTTTCATAAGACGCAAGCCAATTCCCAGAACGCGGCGCGCTTGCGGCTGCAAGGCGCCGGATGTGAAAACGGGAACGTCGCACTTCCCATATTTCTTCATTCGTGTTACCAGCCAGCGCCAATCCTGAAAGGGAAAATCACGAGTTGGGCGTTGTCCCCCAGCGGGGTTGCAGCGCCTTTTCTGGATTCAAGGAGCGGCAATGGCAAGAATCATCGATACCTCAACGGGCACGCTGGCGCTGACCTTCGACGATGTCTTGCTACAGCCGGGCCACTCCGAAGTGATGCCCGGTGAGACCGATATCAGCACCCGTATTGCGGGCGATATAGATCTCAACATCCCCATTCTTTCTGCGGCGATGGACACCGTGACCGAGGCGCGGCTCGCCA
>QGUU01000218.1 GCA_003242525.1 Pseudomonadota bacterium
CTTCATGCTGGCACACGGGCTTAAAGGTTCCGCCAGGGGCGTGGGCGCTTTCGCCATCGCCGAATGTGCTGCGGAGATTGAGCGCAACCTCGAGGATGCCGATGCGGTTCGGCGACTCGGCGGACTGGTCGAGGATGTGCGCGACTTCGTTGCCGCCATCAGCCGCTGAAAAGGCCAGAGGGCCTGATATCACGACACTTATAGAAAAAGCGTCATGACCCGGCGCTATCTCGCCGCAGTTGACATGCAAGCCGGAGCAATTATCTCGGCGTTGCTCCTCAGGTGACATGATGACCAAGCTTACTTACATCACCCATGACGGGACACGCTTCGACGTTGAGGCTGAAAACGGCTCGACCGTCATGGAGAATGCTATCCGAAACGCTGTCCCGGGCATCGAGGCCGAGTGCGGCGGGGCCTGTGCCTGTGCCACTTGCCATGTCTATGTCGATCCAGAGTGGACAGACATTGTCGGCGAGCCGGAGGCGATGGAGGAGGACATGCTGGACTTCGCCTATGACGTCCGGCCCAATTCCCGCCTGTCATGCCAGATCAAGGTTCGTGACGAACTCGATGGCCTGGTCGTGCGCGTGCCCGAGCGGCAAGGATGAACTGGTCGTTCGACGGGAACCAGGACCGATAGGCTTTCACGACGATTCGCATCCGCAGCGGCAGCGGCGGCTGGCCGAATGTTCCCTTGTTTCCTGCCCTTGGCAGAACTGCTCTGCTCATGCAGTCTGGCTCCGTCTGCGACGGAGGCACCTTCATGGGCGAAACCATCAAAACCGATGTTCTCATCGTGGGTGCGGGCCCTGTTGGCCTGTTTGCCGTTTTCGAGCTCGGCCTGCTCGACCTTCGCTGCCATCTCATCGATATTCTTGATCGACCCGGGGGGCAGTGCACCGAACTCTATCCGGAAAAGCCGATCTACGACATTCCGGCCTGGCCCATGATCACGGCGCAGGGGCTGGTCGACAAGCTCCTGGAGCAGATTGCGCCCTTCAAGCCCACTTTCACCTTCAACCGGATGGTCTCCTCGCTGGAAAAGCTCGAGGACGGCAGCTTTCGGGTTGTGACCGACGAGGGCGAAATTCTTGAGGCCAAGGTGGTGGTCATAGCCGCGGGCGGCGGTTCGTTCCAGCCGAAGCGGCCGCCCATTCCCGGCATCGAAGCCTATGAGGGCAGGAGCGTCTTCTATTCGGTACGCCGGATGGAGGATTTCCGCGATCACGACCTTGTCATAGTCGGCGGTGGCGATTCGGCCCTCGACTGGACGCTCAACCTGCAACCATTGGCCAAAAGCATGACGCTGGTTCATCGCCGACCGGAGTTCCGGGCCGCGCCGGACAGCGTCAACAAGATGTACGCCATGCAGGAAATGAATCAGCTCGAATTCCTCGTAGGGCAGGTGACCGGACTGAAGGGACAGGGCGGCCAACTGGAGGCCGCCATCGTGAAGGGGGCGGAAGGCGAGGTCGAAGTGCCCTGTACACGGATGCTGCCCTTCTTCGGCCTGACGATGAAGCTCGGTCCGATTGCCGAATGGGGCCTGGATCTGCACGAGAACCTTATCCGTGTGGATACGGAACGGTTCGAAACCTCGATGCCCGGCGTCTTCGCCATCGGCGACATAAACTGGTACCCTGGCAAGCTGAAGCTGATCCTGTCCGGATTCCACGAGGCGGCGCTTATGGCGCAGGCAGCGAAGCGTATTGCCAGTCCAGGCGAGCGCGTGGTGTTCCAGTACACGACATCCTCGACCAGCCTTCAGAAGAAGCTGGGCGTGGCGGGATAGTTCGGCGAGCCTTTTCTTCGCCGCCTTCCTGCCTTAAGTCAGCGCGGCGAGGGGGCGTCTTGTCAATGCAGAGAGCATCCGCTACGCCCCGTCCATGACCGTTACTGTCCGTTTTGCCCCTTCGCCAACAGGCAAGATCCATATCGGCAATGCCCGCACGGCGCTGTTCAACTGGCTCTTCGCGCTGAAGCATCGCGGGCGATTCATTCAGCGATTCGACGACACCGACGTCCTCCGCTCGCGGCAGGAATATGCTGACGCGATACTTTACGATCTGCATTGGCTGGGAATTTTCCAGGACGCGACCGAGTACCAATCCAGGCGCATCGAAATCTATGATGCCGCGGTCGAACGCTTGAAGGCAGCCGGCCTCCTTTACGCATGTTACGAGACGCCGGAGGAACTGGACCTGCGTCGCAAGGTACGCCGCACGCGCGGCCTGCCGCCGGTCTATGGCCGCGAGGCTTTGGCGCTAACCGCGGACCAGATTGCCGAGTACGAAAGCAATGGAAGGCGGCCGCATTGGCGTTTACTACTGCCGAATTTCAGGTCCGATCCGCTGGAACCCGAGCGTACCGAGATACGCTGGAACGACCTCGTGCGCGGCGAGGAGACTGTCGACCTGGCTTCGGTCTCCGATCCGGTGCTGGTTCGCGAGGATGGCACCTATCTTTACACGCTGCCATCGGTGGTGGATGACATCGAGATGGGGATCACCCACGTCATCCGGGGCGACGACCACGTCACCAATACGGGCGTACAGATTGCCCTGTTCAAGGCTTTGGGCGCCGAACCGCCCGAGTTCGGCCACCACAATCTGCTGACAACGGCGTCCGGTGAAGGATTGTCCAAGCGCACCGGCTCGCTTTCCATAGAGGGGCTGCGCGAGGCAGGCATCGAGCCCATGGCGGTGGCGTCGTTGGCCGTTCTCATAGGTACGTCCGAAAGCGTCCATGCCGTACCGACCATGGCAGAGCTGGCCGAACGTTTCGATCCCGCGGCCACATCCAAGTCCGCCGCCAAGTTCGATCCGGACGAATTGCTGGTGCTCAACCGCGCGCTGCTCCACCATATGCCCTTTGCACAGGCGCGCGACCGGCTTGCTGCGCTGGGCGTTTCCGGGGAGCATGCCGAGCCGTTCTGGAACGCGGTTCGTGGCAATCTCGACAGGCTGTCGGACGCGGTGCAATGGTGGAAGATCATCAACGAAGGGCCACAGGAGAAGCCGGAGTTTTCACCCGAAGACCGCGCGTTCCTGGATACAGCGTTCGACCTGCTGCCGGAAGAACCATGGGGAGCCTCGGTCTGGCGCGATTGGACAGGCAAGGTCCGGGAAACGACCGGACGCAAGGGAAAGGCCCTGTTCATGCCGTTGCGGATGGCTCTTACCGGGCTTGCGTCCGGGCCGGAGCTCGCAGATCTATTGCCTCTTCTGGGTCGGGAAGGAACCTTGGCCCGACGACCCTGACGTTGCGCTTCGCTTCGTCGAGCGGAACCTCCGTGGCTTCCTTTTCGAGAGCATCGTCCGAGCGCGTGGTCCTTAGATCGGCAGCCGGGGCATCGCCAGGGTTCGCGAAAGACAGGATCGAGGAAGAAACCGATTGGCCGCCGTCCGCCGGTTTTTGCGGGTCGGCTGTGCCGCCGATGAGGGAAAAGTCGCGCGCCACCCGGCACCCGCATTGCGGCCCAGAAATGTCCGTTCTCTTGTAGAGCCAGGCTGTCGGCAATTCATGATAGCGCAGGCCTGTTGAGGCGGAGGTCATTTCGGCGATGTCCGCATCCGGTCCGCGACCGTAGAAGACCTGCATTTCGGTTCCCGGGCAGCTCGACTCGCAATTCTTCTGGTCGCGCTCGAAATCGCGCAGCGTGGCGGTGTTCGACATCGGAAAGAAGTAGCCGTCGCAGCTACGCACGCACATGGTCCGGAATTTGCCGGCCAGTTTTTCCGGAGGTGCGATCCGGATTAGATTCCCGTTCTGTGGATCGAGGATGTGGCGGGCGCGGCCGCTGTCCTCATTCATCGGGAACTCGGTCTCCTCGGGCTGCTGATCGCGTGCATGAAGCATCTCCCGTAAAGCCGTTGCCTCATGGCGTTCTTCCCGCGGGGAGACATCGGGGCGGTTCAATTTCGGCATTCGGCCGCAACCATTGGCTTCGAGTCTGGCCAGGATCGCTCGGCGGTGCGCGGTCGAATTGCCGCCGGCAAGCCTCTCCCGCTTCGCCTCCAACTTGTCGAGATTGACGCTCATCCGCTTGATGGATGCGCTCAGTATGGAGCAGCGCGCTCCGTCCTTTCCGAAGATCGGCAGGAAGCACCCGGCGCGATGCGCCTGGCTGCGGGCCTTCTCGATCTCGGCGCGTTGACGGCTGATCGCGTCATCATATTTTGCAAGCAGCCGCGGCTGCCCCCGGGCAACCCCGGTCCTGGCAAGTTCGCTTTCGAGCTGGCGGCAGATGCGTGAGGCAGCCTCTGTCGGAAAGGCGCAAAGAAACGTCATCGCGCCAAATAGCGCGACGGCGAGAAATCGCCTCGATGCCTTGCCCCTCATCTACAGTTCCGCCGGTCGATCCCCAATGAACCTAGCGTCCGGCGGGTTAATCCTTTCCTTAGCCCGCCGAAGCTTCGAGCTTTGCCGATGCCTGTTCCTTTTGGGAAGCTTCCACCACCGCCAGTGCGGTCATGTTGACGACGCCGCGGGAGGTAACGGACGGCGTCAGAATATGGGCCGGCCTGTCGGTTCCGATCAGAATCGGGCCTACATGAAGTGCATCGAGCATGGTCCGCAGCGCGGTAAGCGTGATGTTCGCCGCGTCAAGATTCGGAAAGACCAGCAGGTTGGCTTCACCCTTGAGCCGCGAATTCGGATAGACGCGCTGGCGAAGCTGCACGGAGAGCGCGGTATCGGCATGCATCTCCCCGTCGCATTCTAGGTCTGGAGCAATTCGGTGGAGAATCTCGACTGCCTTGCGCATTTTCTGCGCGCTGGGGCATTCGCGCGAGCCGAAATCCGAAAGCGAGAGCAGCGCAGCCTTCGGCTCTATTCCGAAACGCCGGACCTGCTCCGCGGCCAGCGCGGTCATCTCGGCGATTTCTTCGGCGGTCGGATCGATCGTCACATAGGTGTCGGTGAGGAACAGCACCCCCCGCTGCGAGATCAGCATGGACATGGCCGAAAGATCCCGGTCCATTATGCCGGGCCGTGAGCCGATGATGAGGTTGACGTTGCGCAGGTGCCGGGCAAACCGGCCTTCAAGGCCGCAGATCATGGCGTCTGCTTCGTTGCGCTTCACCGCCAGTGCGGCGATCACCGTATTGTCGGTGCGTACCATGGTGCGAGCAGCCTCGGGGGTGATGCCGCGCCGGCCGCCAAGCTCCATCAACAGCTCGACATAGTGCCGGTAACGTGGATCGTCCTCCGGA
>QGUU01000219.1 GCA_003242525.1 Pseudomonadota bacterium
GCTCGCTCGCGGCCGACGTGCGCAGCGTGGTCGGGCCGGCGACGAAACTGACCTACGGCGCCGACTGGAGCGAGTATTTCGGGCACCATCCTCAAGACGGCAGCGGCGACGTTTACTTCCACCTCGATGCGTTGTGGATGCACCCGGCCATCACTGCCGTGGGAATCGATAACTACATGCCCCTGTCGGACTGGCGCGATGGGGACTACGCGGGCGGAAACCCTGATGGATTCGCCGGGCCTTACGATATGGCGGGCATGGCCGCGGCTGTGGCCGGTGGCGAAGGCTTCGACTGGTACTATGAAAACGATCAGGCACGTGCGGCACGCGATCGCAGCCCCATTACCGATGGGGCATACGGAAAGCCCTGGGTATTTCGCTACAAGGATATCCGATCCTGGTGGGATAACCGGCACTTCAACCGCGTCGCGGGCGTCGAAGAGACCACGCCTACGCCCTGGGAGCCGCAATGCAAGCCCATATGGTTTACCGAACTGGGCTGCCCGGCAGCAGACAAGGGCCCCAACCGACCCAATGTCTTTCCCGATGCGAAGTCCGTAGAGGGTGGCCAGCCCTACTTTTCAAACGGGGGCCGCTCGGACATCGCCCAACGGCGCTTTCTCGAGACACATCTCCACTACTGGGATGCCGGATCAGACCATTTCGACGAAAGCCGAAATCCACAATCTGCTGTCTATGACGGGAGGATGGTGGACAGTTCGCGCGTCTATCTCTGGGCCTGGGATGCGAGGCCGTTCCCCGCCTTTCCGCTGCGTAGCGATCTCTGGGCGGATGGCCCGAATTGGTCGAGGGGGCATTGGCTGAACGGACGACTGGCCAATCCGGACCTTGCATCACTTGTCAACGCCATCCTCGCCGATCACGCACATCCGCCGGCGATGGTTGCCGGCCTTGAGGGTACGGTCGAAGGCTATGTTCTCGACCAGCCGACTTCCGCGCGTGCGGCGCTCGAACCGCTGGCGACGTTGTTTGACCTGGTAGTGTACGAAGACGCTGGCCGTCTTGTCTTTCGCCACGCGTCCGCGATCGCCAGCGATGCGCAGGAAATCCATGAACTGGCCTTTTCCGAAGACGGCAGGCTGACCGAGACGGAACGCGTTCCGGACGACGAACTTCCGGCCGAAGCGCTCTTGAGCTTTCACAGCCCTCTTCTCGACTACCAGGTGGCTTCTGCACGCAGCGTCCGTGCCGGTGCACCGGGAAGTCGACAGAACGCCCTGGCGTTCTCGGGATCGCTTGATTCCGGACAGGCCCTTGCCTTGCTGGAGGACTGGCTGGAACGAACCTGGTCCCAGCGCGAGACCGTCACTTTCCTTGTCGAGCCTCGCATCGACATCGTTCCCGGGTCGGCGATCACTTTGCAGGCCAGTGGAAATCCTTCCGAGTTCCTGGTGGTCGGCATTGAAAAGGGTTTGCTGCACAAGGTCACGGCGCGCGAGCTTCTCCGGAAGGCGCCTACGCCTTGGAAAGTGTCCTTTCCATCATCCCGTGCACTGCCGGCACCTTCCCCGGCCGGTCCGCCGCATGTATTGTTTCTCGACCTGCCCGCCGGCGCTGGAACGGGCGAGGCAATTGACCAGTTCCGAGTCGCGGTCTGGCAGAAACCCTGGCGCCGCCAGGCGCTATCCGTCTCGCCGGAGGAGGCTGGCTTTGCCGCACGCGGCACGGTAGACGTGCCTGCCACGCTTGGTCGGCTGGTGGAACCGCTGCCACCGGGATTTTCCGGCCGACTGGATCGCGTGACAACCGCCACGATCGAACTGTTCGACGCCGATCTGGCCAGTGTCACCACGTTGCAGCTGCTCAATGGCGCGAATGCCGCGGCTGTGCGCTCGGCATCCGGCGCGTGGGAGGTTTTGCAGTTCCAAGTGGCAGAAGAGACGTCCGCCGGCATATGGCGATTGTCGGGCTTGCTGCGCGGTCAGCTTGGCACTGTCGACGCCATGGCTGCCGGGTCGCTGGCCGGTGCCGATTTCGTCATTCTGAACGAAGCGGTCGTGCCTGCGGGCCTGCAGGCAAACGAGGCGGGGCTCCGGCTGAATTGGCGAGTCGGGCCGTCATCCGCCGTCCCGTCCGACTCAGCCTTCGCAACAACCACGCAGATCGGCGGTCTGCGCGCGCTGATGCCTTATGCGCCGGTTCATTTACGGGGCGCCTGGAGCGACGGAGACTTCCTGCTGGCCTGGGTACGTTGCAGCCGGATCGACGCGGACCGTTGGGACGCGGGCGAGATTCCGCTCGGCGAGGAAGCTGAACGCTACCAGGTAACGATTGCTCCCGTCGCCGGCGAACCCGTCAGGATCGAAGTCACCTCGCAGCCCTTCTGGGCCTACCCGGGCGCCTTGATGGAAGCAGACTTCGGTGCCGTGCCGCCCGAAATCGATTTCACCGTGCGGCAGTTCAGCGCTGCCGTTGGCTGGGGCCTTCCGGCCTCCCGACGGCTGCGCCTCTCCTGAGCCATCTCGAAATTGGAAGAAAGGATCGAATGATGACCACAACCAAGCCCTGGTATCTTTCGCGTACCATCTGGGCCTCCTTCGTGACCGTTTTGATCGGGGCGGGAGGACTTGCCGGACTGCCGGTCGAGGGTATTGATGGATCGTCTCTTACCGACACCCTGCTGCAGGGCGTTACCGCGTTCTGCGGACTCCTAAGCATTTTCGGCAGGTTGTGGGCAAAGGAAAGGATCGGCTAGAGGAGTTTTGTCGGGGCGCCAGGAAGGGCAAGGGCGCCCCGTTCAAGCAGGGGGGCATAATGGGAGGGAATTCATGTTCATTCCGCATTCAGCAGCTATGCGTTAGAAGCATCGCCATGAAACGGCGTCATTCTTTCCCCTCGGCTGCTTTGGCGACAGCGATCTGCTCGAGCGCCGCGTTTGGCGCGCCAACCTTGATGGCGCCGTTGGATGTGCCGCAGCCCACCAGTTCGCTGGTGATGGCGGCTTCCGACTGTTATGCGGTCGGGCAGGCGGTGGCCGCCCAGCAGGGAGGGACGCTTGCCAAGGCTTCCCAGTCACAGCGTGGCGGGCAGACCGTTTGCGTGATCGTTGTTCTCGTTCCGGGTAAAGACGGGCAGCGGCCGCGCCGCGCCGAGATCGTGGTGCCCCTGAGCTGATGGGTGTGCTGATTTCCAACTTGGCCGGAATCGCTCTATATCTTCGCCGCCCCCAATTGGCCGAGGGACAGAATGCGCGTACTCGTCGTCGAGGATGACAAGGATCTGAATCGGCAGATTTCGGAAGCGCTGGCCGGTGCCGGATATGTGGTCGATCGCGCTTTCGACGGCGAAGAGGGTCACTTTCTCGGAGATACGGAGCCATACGACGCGGTGGTCCTGGACCTGGGGCTGCCGCAGATGGATGGGATCAGCGTGATCGAGCGCTGGCGCCGCGACGGGCGCAAGATGCCGGTCCTGATTCTGACGGCGCGCGACCGCTGGAGCGACAAGGTTTCCGGAATCGACGCGGGTGCGGACGACTACGTGACCAAGCCGTTCCATATAGAAGAGGTGCTGGCACGGGTTAGGGCGCTCATCCGCAGGGCAGCCGGGCACGCTTCATCGGAGCTGGTATGCGGGCCCCTGCGACTCGACACAAGGGTATCCAGGGCCGATGTGAACGGAGTGCCGCTCAAGCTCACGTCCCACGAGTTTCGCCTGCTTGCCTATCTGATGCACCATATGGGCGAGGTCGTTTCCCGCTCCGAACTGGTCGAACATCTCTATGATCAGGATTTCGACCGGGATTCCAATACTATCGAGGTCTTTGTCGGGCGCCTGCGCAAGAAGATTGGTATCGACATGATCGAAACCGTGCGCGGAATGGGCTACCGCATGCGTGAACCGGAGGCGTAAGGCGAAACCGCGGGTATCAGCTTTGCGAGACGGCATCCTCAGGCCCGGTTCCTGGGTGCGTTCGCTCACCTTTCGCGTTGTGGCCCTGTCAACGATCTGGGCCATCGTCACCCTCGTCATCATCTTCACTCTGATCAACACTCTCTACCGCCAGACGAGCGAGCGAGGGTTCGAGAGCCTGCTGTCGGCTCATCTCTTCAACCTGATCGGCTCAGTAGGCATCACGGAAAGTGGCGCGCTGACCGGCTCGCCCGACTTGGGCGACCTCAGGTTTTCCCAGCCCGAATCCGGCTGGTACTGGTCGGTCGAGCCCGCTTCCCAAGGCGTCAGCGGCACGCTTCGTTCCTCCTCCCTGATCCGTCCTCTCCCGTCCCCCACCGTCGCCGAGGTTCCCTTCAACTCGGCCTTCCAGCGCAGCTACACGACCGAGGGCCTTGCGGGTGAGGAACTGGAAGTGTTCGAAAGCGAGTTCGTTCTTGATGCGCAAAATCGGGCCGCGCGTTTCCGCGTGATGGGTAACCGCACGGAGCTGGAAGAGGAGATCGGACGGTTCCAGCGCCGGCTGCTCACCTACCTTTCGCTGTTCGGCGTCGGCATGATCGGCATCAATGCGGCCGCCATTCTGCTTGGCCTCCAGCCATTGCGCCGGGTGAGAAACGCATTGGCCATGGTCCGTGAAGGAACGGCACAGCGCCTTTCCGGGAGCTTTCCGATCGAGATCGAGCCCCTCGCCAACGAAACAAATGCGCTGATTGAGAACAACAAGCGCATTGTGGAGCGGGCACGAACGCAGGTGGGCAATCTCGCCCACTCGCTCAAGACGCCGCTGGCGGTACTGCTCAATGAAGGGACGGCGCTCGGCGGAGACAGGGGCCGGCTCATCGTCGAGCAGGCTTCATCGATGCAGAAACAGGTCCAGCACTATCTGCAGCGTGCCCGGATGGCGGCACAGCGTGACAGTGTGGTTTACCGGACGCCCGTTCTTCCCCTGGTGGAGCGCATGGCGCGAGTAGTCCAAAAGCTGAACCCGACAACGACCTTGTCCATGTCCCTGCCTCCCGACCCCATCTTTTTTGCAGGCGAGCGCGAAGATCTGGAGGAGATGCTGGGTAACCTCCTGGAAAACGCGATGAAGTGGGCCGCAAGCGCGGTCACTGTTTCTGTGCGTTCGCTTGCCGAACAGGACGTCAACCGGTTTGAAATCGTCATAGACGATGATGGTCCCGGCATTCCTGCCGAAAAGGCGCTGGAGGCGATGCAACGCGGCCGGCGCCTCGATGAAACCAAGCCCGGCACTGGTCTTGGGCTTGCCATTGTTGCGGACCTCGTCAACGAATATGGAG
>QGUU01000220.1 GCA_003242525.1 Pseudomonadota bacterium
CTCTGCGGCCGAGAACGGCATGGAAGGCTTTTCACTGACTGCGGTCCGTGCGCCGGGCAACCCTGCCCCTGCCCAGATCACGGCCGGCGCCTTCGACGAAAAGGGCCGCCGCATAGCTGACGCCACCATGACCTTTGCACCCGGTGCGACCGAGGCAACAGGTGAAATGAAAGTGCCGTTCGAACTGCGCAACGATTTTTCCTCGGCTGCAATAGATGGCGAGCGGCACGCCGGCGCCGTGCGTGTTCTGGACGAAACCTCAAAACGCCGCCGGGTCGGCCTTCTTGCGCAGTTGGATGCCGACCAGGCGCAGCCCCTTCTTTCGCCGCTTTACTACATCCGCAGGGCGCTTTCGCCCTTTGCCGATCTCGTGGAAGCGGGCAGTGCCGACCTCGGAGAGGCCATTCCGGAGATTCTCGACCGCAAGCCGGCCATGATCGTCATGGCGGATGTAGGCACCATCCCCGAACAGGTGCGGCCAAGGTTGATCCAGTGGGTCGAGGAAGGCGGCATGCTGGTTCGCTTCGCCGGTTCCAGGCTCGCCGCGGCCGGCAATGACGAGGATCTTCTTCCCGTGCGCCTTCGCATGGGCGAACGCAGTCTCGGCGGCGCCCTGTCCTGGACGACACCTCAGCCTGTAACGGAGTTTCCAGCCATCGGCCCCTTCGCCGATCTCCCTCCGCCGTCGGAAGTCACCGTATCGCGGCAAGTGCTGGCGGAGCCTTCTCCCGACATTGTCGATCGCGCCTGGGCAAGCCTTGCCGACGGAACGCCGTTGGTAACTGGCCTGAGGAAGGGGAAGGGCACGCTGGTCCTGTTCCACGTCACTCCGGAGGCTACGTGGTCCAACCTTCCGATCTCCGGCAGCTTCGTTGAGATGTTGCGCCGTCTCGTGCAGCTTTCGCGCAACCAGGGCAGCGTTCCAGCGCAGGCCGGCGCACAGGCCCCGGCGCTCGCGCCATACAGCATGATCGGCGCCGACGGCATATTGGGGCCGCCCTCGCCTGATGCACGGCCGCTTGTGCCCGCCCCTGATGCGCCCGTCACCCTGGAGAACCCTCCGGGTCTCTACGGCTCCGAGGCGGGCGTCATTGCGCACAATCTGCTTGCCGCCGATGCGACCCTCGTCCCTCTGGCACGGCCGCAGGTTTCCGTGCCGGTCACGACTGTGCAATACGCTTTTGACGAGTCGCAGCGGCTGAAAGGCCCGCTCGTCGGGGCAGCCCTGGCCTTGATGCTTCTCGACGCACTGGCGGTCATGTGGATGAGCGGTCTTTTCTCCGGTCGCCGCAGCTGGCGGTCGCGCGCAGCCTCGACTGCGACGGCCCTGCTTCTGGCGATCGGCCCCCTGGCCTTCCCTCTTGAACCTGCACGGGCGGACGATTCCAAGCCCGGCGACGATGTTGCAATCGCCGCAATCGAGCAGACCCGCATCGCCTATGTCGTTACCGGCGTGCCCTCCGACGATTCGATCAGCCGCGCCGGAATGGAGGGACTGACCCGGTTCCTGATCGAGAAGACGGCGCTTGAGCCGGGAGAACCCGCTGGCATCGACATCGAGAAGGACGAGTTGTCCTTCTATCCGCTGATCTACTGGCCCATCGACCCCGCCGCGCCCATGCCAAGCCGGGAGGCGATCTCGCGCATCGACGCCTATATGAACCAGGGCGGCACAGTGCTTTTCGACACGCGCGACCAATATTCCACCGGCTTTGGCGCGGATGCCGCCAGCCCGGCAACCGAGCGGCTGCGCGACATACTTTCCGGCCTCAACGTGCCGCCCCTGGAGCCGGTGCCGGCCGACCATGTTCTGACCAAATCCTTCTACATCCTTCCGGAATTTCCCGGCCGGTTCAACGGCGGACCCCTCTGGGTCGAGGCGTCGCTCGACGCTTCCAATGGCGAAAACCGGCCCGTGCGGAGCGGCGACGGCGTTTCCCCGATCATGATCACGGCAAATGATTTCGCCGGCGCCTGGGCGATTGGGGCCGACGGTGCCGCGCTGTTGCCGACAGTGCCGAACGATCCGATGCAGCGCATCTATGCGCTGCGCGCCGGCGTCAACATCGTCATGTACATGCTGACCGGCAACTACAAGTCCGATCAGGTCCACGTGCCGATCCTGCTTGAACGGCTGGGGCAGTAGAATGAACTGGTCGCTGTCCTTCGAGCCGCTTCTGTCATGGCAGCTGATTGCCGTTGCAGTCACCCCGCTGGCGCTGCTTGCCGCTGCGGCCCTGTGGTTCCGCCAGCGCGGTGCATGGCTGCGACTCGCAGCCGTTGCGGCACTGGCGCTTGCCCTGCTCAACCCCGTTTTTCTAGACGAGCTTCGCGATCCTCTGAAAAGCGTCGTTGCCATCGTCGTCGACCGCAGCCAGAGCCAGGACATCGGCAATCGGACTGAACAGACCGAAGCGGCGCTGAAGGGCATCCAGGAGCGTCTTGCCCGCTTCCCGCAGTTCGACGTGCGGGTGATCGAGACAGGGCAGGCGCAGGCCGCCGAGGAGAGAACAGAAACGAGGCTGTTTTCCGCTCTCGACAGCGCTTTTCGAGATGTGCCGCCTTCGCGCATCGGTGGCGCGGTGATGATTACTGACGGCGAGGTCCACGATGTGCCCGCCGGCGTACCTGAATTCAACGCGCCGCTGCACGCTCTCATTACCGGCCAGGAAAACGAGATTGACCGGCGCATCCGCTTCGAGAAGGCCCCACGCTTTGGCTTGGCCGGCAAACCGCTTGAACTGACCTATCGCGTCATCTCCTCCGATGGCTCGACCGGCCCGGTCGAGGTGCAGGTGTCGGTGAACGGGCGCCAGGTCGCGGTCGACCGGGCCTTCATCGGGGAGGAAATGCCGCTTGAGGTCACGATCCCCAATGCCGGTCGCAACATCGTCGAACTCTCCATTCCGGCGATGGAGGGCGAGCTTACCGAAACCAACAACCAGGCAGTGGCCCTGATCGACGGCATACGTGAGAATTTGCGAGTCCTGCTTGTGTCCGGGGAGCCGCATGCGGGTGAGCGAAGCTGGCGCAATCTGCTGAAATCGGACGCCTCGGTAGACCTCGTGCACTTCACCATTCTGCGTCCGCCGGAAAAGCAGGACGGAACGCCGATCAACGAATTGTCGCTGATCGCCTTCCCTACACGGGAACTGTTCGTGGAGAAGATCGACCAGTTCGACCTTATCGTCTTCGATCGCTACCAGCACCGCGACGTGCTGCCCATTCTCTATTACGACTACATTGCTGAATATGTGGAGAAGGGTGGTGCCCTTCTGATTGCGGCCGGGCCCGAATATGCCGGCGAAAGCACGATAGCCAACACGCCTCTGATGCCGGTGTTGCCGGCCATGCCGGATGGCAGCGTCATCGACAAGGCCTTCTATCCGCGCCTCACGGAACTCGGTCAGCGCCACCCCGTTACCCGCGGCCTGGAGGGCTCGGCCAGCGAACCGCCGCACTGGAGTCGCTGGTTCCGGACCATCGGAGTCGCACAGCCTGAGGGCCAGGTAGTGATGAAAGGCGCGGACGAACGCCCGCTCCTGCTGCTCCAACGCAAGGGCGAAGGTCGCGTCGGCATGCTCCTGTCCGACCAGGGCTGGCTTTGGGCGCGCGGATATGAGGGTGGCGGCCCGCATGTGCAGCTCTACCGCCGCATCGCGCACTGGCTGATGAAGGAACCCGAGCTTGAAGAAGAAAGGCTGACCGCCGATGGCCGCGGCATGGTTCTGGAAATCCGCCGGCAGACGATGAGCAGCGAGCCGGGCCTCGCGCAGGTCATCACACCTTCCGGCAAGGCGCTGACGATCGATCTCTCACAGGCTGAGCCCGGCGTTTTTACCGGCAGCCTGGAAGTCGATGAGATCGGCCTCTACCAGGTCCGCAATGGCGACCTCGCTGCGCTCGCTCATGTCGGCCCCGTCAATGCCCCCGAATTCGCCGACGTGGTTTCCACCCAGGAGAAGCTGAAGCCCGCGGCGGAGGCGACTGGAGGCAGCGTTCGGCGACTGGCGCCCTCGCAGCTTTCCCCCGGAGCCGGGCAGGCCGTCTCTCTGCCCTCCATCGTTCCGGTGCGCTCCTCTGGCGCCGCGTCGGGCCGCGACTGGATCGGTCTGCGGACTACCGAAGACAGTGTTCTCAAGTCGGTCAGCCGCGTTCCCTTGTTCGGCGGCTTCCTGGGCCTGGGCGTTTTGCTGCTGGCGCTTGGCGCCATGTGGTACCGCGAAGGGCGGTAAAAACCCGGATTACGCCCTCTCGCTCCCGGCTTGAACGCCGCTGGGGAATAGCTCCCACGCTGCCGGAACTTCAGGGGCGCTCCGCCCCACATGTTGCCCGGGATTTTCCGGAACCCGTCGCCCGTTTGCGGGTTGTGTCGCCGAGACTCATCCTGAAAGGAAAGCACATGGCGAACGATACCGACCTTGAGCGCGTTTGGGGACTGATCGACCGGATCGGCTTCTGCATGCTGGCCAGCCGCGACGGAAACGACATCCGCTCACGTCCCATGTCGGCGCAGGCCAGGCCGGCCGACAACGCAATCTATTTTCTCACCGATGTGAACAACCACAAGGACGACGAAATCAAATCCTACCCCGAAATCTGCCTCGCCTTTGCCGACGCCGGGGACCAGAAATACGTGTCGCTCAGCGGCCGCGCCGAAATCTCCAACGACCGCGCATTAATCGAGGAACTCTGGTCCATTCCTGCCAAGGCTTGGTGGGACGGTCCGGACGATCCTTCCATCCGGGTGTTGAAGTTCACGCCCAAGGATGCGCAATACTGGGACAGCCCGGGTACGGTGGCGAGCTATATCTCGATGGTTGCCGCCGCCTTCACCGACGCACGCCCTGCTGTCGGAAAACAGGCAAAGGTGAGGATGTGATCGTAGGCGAGCGAACGCCTACTCCTCCGGTTCGGTCGTGAAGGTCAAAGGGTAGCCGGCGGCCTTGCCAGCATCGGTGGCCCGTGTCGCCTTGGTTTCGGCCACATCGCGGGTGAATACGGCAACCACGCAAAGCCCCATCCTGTGGGCCGTTATCATGACGCGGTGCGCCTGGTCTTCGCTCATGCGGAATTCGGCCTTGAGCACCCGCACCACGAACTCGCGCGGCGTGTAGTCGTCGTTGAGCAGTATGACTTTGTAGAGCCTCGGCCGCTCGACGCGCGGCCGGGTTCTGGTT
>QGUU01000221.1 GCA_003242525.1 Pseudomonadota bacterium
CCCCGGGGTGGGGGCGCCCGCGTGGGCGGTGTGGGAACCCCAAGGACCCGGGAATAGGGCCGGGTGGCAGTTCGCGCCCCGCCTCCCGTGAAGGCGAAGATCAAGTGGTTGCGCACCTGCTGCGCATAGCGGGTGCTGACCGGCTTGATCGCAATCGAGGCCAACTCGGCCTGCATGCCCGGCGAAACCGGGTTCGACGGCGCAGTTGAATAGAGCGGCCTGACGGTGCAGGCGCAGGCAAGGGCCGCGAGAGAGAGCACGCCGGCAAGCAACATTCTCCGGCCGGCCCGCTGCCAGTCTCGGCTGTCTTCAGGCAACGACATTGACGATCCTCTGCGGCACCACGATCACCTTGCGAGGCGGCTTTCCGCCCAGTGCTTTCTGCACGACTTCGAGCGCCAGCACGGCCTGTTCGATCGCAGATTGGTCCGCGTCGCGGGCGATTGTCAAATCCCCCCGCTTCTTGCCGTTGACCTGCACCGGATAGGTGAAGTCATTGTCCACGGTAAGGGCAGGATCGAAGGCCGGCCAGGGGCGCTCCGCCATCAGGCCTTCCCCACCGAGCGCTGCCCAGCACTCTTCCGCCAGATGCGGCATCATGGGAGCCAGCATGGCCAGAAGGAACTCCAGCGCCTGCCTGGTCGCCGCATCCAGGCCATCCTTGCCGCGGCCTGCAACGATCTCGGCAACCTGGGGGGAGATCAGGTTCGTCAGTTCATAGATGCGCGCCACCGCCCTGTTGAAATGCAGCCGGCCGATATCTTCGCCGACCGCCTTCAGCAGCTTGTGCGCGGCGCGTGAAAGCTCGGCCGCGGCGCCGGCGGTTCCGGCGGCAGGCGTTACTCTGGCAAGCGCCGGCGCTGCTTCCGACACCAGGCGCCAGATGCGCTGCACGAAGCGATGAGCGCCTTCGACGCCAGCCTCCGTCCAGATAACGTCGCGCTCGGGCGGAGAATCCGAAAGCATGAACCAGCGTGCGGTGTCGGCGCCATAACTGGCTATGATGTCATCCGGGTCGACCACGTTCTTCTTCGACTTCGACATCTTTTCGATCGGGCCGATCTCGACTTCCTCGCCGCCATCTATCAGCACTGCGCGGCGCTTGCCCCCGATCTCCTCGACGCGCACCTCGGCAGGTGTCACCCAGCTGCCATTGGTGCGGAGCCGATAGGTCTCGTGCACCACCATGCCTTGGGTGAACAGGCCTTCGAACGGTTCCTTGATTCCGCTGAGATGGCCCGTCGCCGTCATGGCTCGGGTAAAGAAGCGCGAATAGAGCAGGTGCAGGATCGCATGCTCTATGCCGCCTATATACTGGTTGACCGGCAGCCAGCCCTTCGGGCCGTCGGCATAGGCCGGCGTCGTCGGCGCCGCTTCGTTCCACGGATCGGTGAAACGGGCGAAATACCACGACGAGTCCACGAACGTGTCCATCGTGTCGGTGTCACGGCACGCGGCCTTCCCGCATTTCGGGCAGGCGACATGCTTCCACGTCGGATGATGGTCGAGCGGATTGCCGGGCTTGTCGAATGACACGTCTTCCGGCAGCCGCACCGGCAGGTCCTTCTCGGGCACGGGCACGGCGCCGCAATCGTCGCAGTGGATGACAGGAATCGGGCAGCCCCAATAGCGCTGGCGTGAAATCAGCCAATCGCGCAAGCGGAACTGCACCCTGCGCTCCGCCTGGGGCCGGTTTCCAAGCGTCACGCCGGACAGGCGCGTCGCGACCTCGTCAAACGCCTCCTGGAAGCGCATGCCATCCAGGAAACGCGAATTGATCATGACCCCGTCCTCCACGAACGCCTCTTCGGTCACATGGAAGCTGGCCGGGTCGGCGCCGTCGGGCAGAACGACGGGGCGTACCGGAAGGCCGTACTTGTTGGCGAAGTCGAGGTCGCGCTGGTCATGCGCCGGGCAGCCGAAAATGGCCCCGGTGCCATAATCCATCAGCACGAAATTCGCCACATAGACTGGCAATTGCCACGTCTCGTCGAAGGGATGGACGACGCGTATGCCGGTGTCGAAGCCGCGTTTCTCGGCTGTCTCCAGCTCCGTCGCCGAGGTGCCCCGCTTCTTGAGCTCCTGGATGAACGCTGCCAGCTCGGGATTGCTTTCGGCCGCCTTCTTCGCCAGCGGATGATCGGCAGCGATAGCCATGAAGGAAGCGCCGAAGATCGTGTCGGGGCGGGTCGTGAAGACTTCCAGTTCGCCTTCACCAGCAGGAGCCGTGCCCTCGGCCAGCTGCCAACGGATCAGGAGACCCTCCGAGCGGCCTATCCAGTTCGCCTGCATCAGCTTGACCTTCTCAGGCCAGCGATCCAGGGTTTCCAGGCTGTCCAGCAGGTCCTGGCTCATGGACGTTATCTTGAAGAACCACTGGGTCAGGTCGCGCTGCTCGACCGGCGCACCCGAGCGCCAGCCGCGCCCGTCAATGACCTGCTCGTTGGCAAGCACCGTCATGTCGACGGGGTCCCAGTTCACCTTGGCCGACTTGCGCTCCACCAGTCCCGCTTTCCAGAAGTCGAGGAACATCTTCTGCTGGTGTCCGTAATAGGACGGGTCGCAGGTGGCGATCTCGCGCGACCAGTCGAGCGAAAGGCCCATGGTCTTCAACTGGCCCTTCATGGTCTCGATGTTGCGGTACGTCCACTCGCGCGGGTTCACCCTGTTGTCGCGCGCCGCGTTCTCCGCCGGCAGGCCGAAGGCGTCCCAGCCCATCGGGTGCAGCACATTGTAGCCGCAGGCGCGGCGCCAGCGGGCCACCACGTCACCCATCGTGTAATTGCGCACGTGACCCATATGGATGCGCCCCGAAGGATAGGGGAACATCTCCAACACGTAGTATTTGGGCCTTGGGTCGTCGTTGCGTGTTTCGAAGAGCCGGGCCGCCTCCCAGGCCTTCTGCCACTTCGGTTCTGATGCGCGCGGATTATATCGTTCGGTTGCCATGGCGGGAAATTCACTTAGAAGCTTGTCTTGCTGCGGCGCGATGCACGCAGTTCGGGGACGTGGTCCGGCTGTTCACCATGGATTGCGTCCATTTTCAACTTTTTCGTTGTCCTGACCTCCGGTGAAGCCTTGACCACAGCAGATTCAGTTTCCGCCGAAGCCCCCGCCAGACTCAAGAAGGTGCGGGAAAACATTGCCAAAGCCGAGCGCGAGGCGATGCGCGCGGCCGGCTCTGTTACCCTGGTTGCGGTGTCGAAGACCTTCGGCGCCGACATGATAAGACCCGTGCTCGCTGCCGGCCAGCGCGTGTTTGGCGAAAACCGCGTGCAGGAAGCGCAGGCCAAATGGCCGGCCCTGAAGGCAGAGTTTCCGGACATCGAACTGCATCTCATCGGGCCGCTGCAGTCGAACAAGGCCAGGGATGCGGTTGCCCTGTTCGACGTCATCGAGACGGTCGACCGCGACAAGATAGCGGCCGAACTGGCCAAGGAAATGAGGAAGCAGGCAAGAAGCCCGCGGCTGTACGTGCAGGTCAATATCGGTTCGGAGTCCCAGAAAGCCGGCATCGACCCGAAGGAGGCGGTCGCCTTTGTCGCACGCTGCCGCGAGCAGCACGGCCTCGCCATAGAAGGGCTCATGTGCATCCCGCCAGCCGACGAGAACCCGGGCCCCTATTTCGCGCTGCTGGAGAAGCTGGCTCGTCAGGCTGCGGTGGAACGGCTTTCAATGGGCATGTCAGGCGACTACGAAACCGCCATTGCCTTCGGGGCAACTTCGGTACGCGTGGGCTCGGCCATTTTCGGCCAGCGATAGGCTCGCCACGCCTGAGGCCCGGCCCATGAAAAAGGCCGGAGCGAGGCCCCGGCCTTGTTGTTACAGCCGTGCCCGGGAAACTAGTCCACCGAGACGATCTGGCCGCCTTCCCACTTGAACATCGAGAAGCTCGGGGAGGAAAGGTCGCCGTTCTCGCCATAGGTCAACTGGCCGATTGCCGTCTGGATCGGCTGGCCATCCTTCAACGCGGCAGCCACCGCGGCCGCATCATCGGCCTTGCCAGCCTTTTCGATACCGGCCTTCAGAACCTGAACCGCGGCATAGGCGTTGAGCGTGAAGGCCTCCGGCGGAATGTTCTTTTCCTTCAGAACCTCGACGGCCTCTGCCGAATCCGGGTTCTTCAGCGCGTCGGACGCGTTGGTGAACAGCGTGCCCGCCGCGGACTCGTTGGCGATTGCCCAATATTCGGTATTGGACAGGCCCTCGCCACCGATGATCTGCGCCTTGAGGCCGGCATCGGCCAGTTGGCGGGCGATCAGGCCGCCTTCGGGGTGATAGCCGCCGAAATAGATCACCTCGGCGCCGTCGTTCTTCAACCGCGCGATGATGGCCGAATAGTCCTTCTCGCCGGGAGTGATGCCCTCGTAAAGCACCTCGGTGATGCCGCCCTCATTGAGCACCGCCTTGAAGGCATCAGCCAGCCCCTTGCCGTAGGTCGCCTTGTCGTGAAGGATTGCGACCTTCTTGTCCTTGAGGTTTGCAAGCACGTATTTTGCTGCCACCTCGGCCTGCTGGTCGTCACGCCCGCAGGTGCGAAGGACATTTGTAAGCCCGCGGGTTGTGAGATCCGGCGCGGTCGCCGTTGGCGTAACCATCAGGACGCCGTTCTCCGCAAACACGTCCGAGGCGGGAATGGCGACGCCGGAGGTAACCGGCCCGACGACGAAGCGCACGCCATCGCCGACCAGGTTATTGGCGGCGGAAACGCCCTGCTTGGGATCGCCCGCATCGTCGGCAAGCTGCAGCACGACCTTCTCGCCGAGAATGCCGCCATTCTTGTTGATGGCATCGACGGCGGCTTCCGCGCCGTTCTTGACCTGTGCGCCATAGGCAGCGACCGGTCCGGTAAGCGGTGCGACCAGGCCGATGGTGATGTCGGCCCAGGCCGATGGCGCGAAGGCCAGGGTTGCGGCGATGGCGACGCCCGCAAGCAGCTTCCTCTTCATGGCAATGACTCCTCTAGCAACCGGCCGTGATGGCCGGAGAAAGATATCGCATAGACCGTCGCGCCCGCATTGGCAATTCGTGAACTGGGTCCTGGGCCTCTCCGTAAGAAAATTGCCTGCAGAGCCGGTCGGGAGGCGCGCATCTGTTTGCCTCCTGCCTTATGCTGCCGCGCTGGTTCGAACGTCTAATATTGCCCCATCGGCGGAACTGTTAATA
>QGUU01000222.1 GCA_003242525.1 Pseudomonadota bacterium
GCTCAAGAGCGAGGAGCCGTGGGTAAAGGCGTATTTCCGAGGAAAACGCGCCCGTCAGCTTGATCTCGCCACGCGCATAGAGACTGGAGGCGAATGGAAACCCGGGCCAACTACGTCATTGTCGGTATCTTTACGCTGGCTGCCATCATGGCCGCCTTCGCCTTCGTCTATTGGACGGCGGCAATTGGCGATCGCGGGGAAACCGCGCTTCTGCGTATCCGTATTCCAGGTTCGGCCTCGGGACTGGGGCGGGGCAGCTTCGTGCTTTTCAACGGTGTCAAGGTTGGCGATGTGCGGCGGGTCTATATCGACGTTCAGAATCCGAACGCTGCAATCGCCGATACGGAAGTCGACCGGCTCACGCCTATCACCAAGTCCACCCAGGCGGATATCGGGATTGCGGGGCTGACGGGCCAGGCCAATGTCGAGCTCAAGGGTGCCAACCCCAACGAGCCGCTGCTGTTCGATGAGGCAGAAGAATCGGGTACGGTCGCAGAGATTGTCGCCAATCCATCGGCGGTGACGAACCTGCTCGAAACCGCGCAGGATATTTTCACGCGTGCCGACAAGGTGATTTCGCAGCTGGAGGGGTTCACCAACGACGCGCGCGGCCCGCTGACGGATACGGTGCGCAACATCCAGAAGTTTTCCGAGGCGCTGGCTGCGAACTCGGATGGCGTCGACAAGTTTCTCGCCAGCGTGAGTTCGCTCTCGTCCACGCTGGAAGGGGCTTCAGGCAGGCTGGACAGCACGTTGGCCGCCATACAGGACCTGCTGGGAGCGGTCGACCGCGACCGGGTGAAAGACATTGTCGCCAATGTCGAGGCCACGACGAAGAACCTGAAACAGACCAGCGATCGTTTCGATGAGGTCCTTGGCAACGTCAATACGGCCGTGGGTTCCATCAACGATTTCGCACAAAAGACGCAGGGAACGCTTGCAAGGGTGGACAAGGTGCTCGACGGGATTGATCCCGACGACGTCCGCCAGGCGCTGGCAAATATTCAGAGCGCCAGCGAAAACGCGAACAAGGCTGCGGCGGACATTGCCGAAGTCACGGACAAGTTCGCCAAACGCTCCGACGACATCGACAAGACGATCAGCGATGCCCAACAGCTTGCCGAGCGGCTCAACAATGCTTCCACGCGGGTAGATGGCATCCTTGCAAAGGTGGATGAGCTTCTCGGCTCAGGAGAGGCGAACGGCGTGATGGCAGATGCTCGCGCAACCCTCAATTCCTTCAAGCAGGTGGCGGACACGCTAAATGCAAGGCTGGGCACCATCACTGACAATCTGGCGCGGTTCTCGGGCGAAGGGCTGCGCAACGTCAACGCCCTGGTACAGGACAGCCGTCGCTCCATCCAGCGGATCGAGGAAGCCGTCACGGATTTGCAGCGCAATCCCCAGCGCATTCTTTCCGGGGGGGACGGCGAGGTGCGCCAGTACAACGGCAGGATGCGCCGTTGACAAGTGCAAGCGCGAAAGCCAAGAAAAGCATCCTGCCTTCAGATGCTCGCGACCACAGGGAGAGCGCGTGAGGTCGAAGTTTTTCCGGTTTGCCGCTGGCGTGCTCGTTCTTTCCCTTGCGGGCTGCGCTGCCTTGCCCGGTGGAGGGCCTGCGCCTCTCGACACGTTCGACCTTTCGGCACCGTCCGTTTCCGCGCGGGGCCGCAGCAGCCGGCAGGTGCTCATCGCGCAGCCTGCCGCACTGAAAGCGCTCGATAGCCAGAACATCGTCGTCAGGACCGGGGCGCACTCCATCGAATATCTCAAGGGTGCACAATGGGCAGACCGGTTGCCGCTGATCGTGCAGGCAAGGCTGGCAGAAACGTTTCAGCGTTCGGGGAGCTTTGCAGGGGTCGGAACGCCTGGCGAGGGCCTCGCCATCGACTATCAGGTCATAACCGAAATCAGGGCGTTCGGCGTGCGTGCCGACAAGGGCGGAGTGGCCGAAGTCGTCATCTTCGCCCGCCTTCTGAACGACCGCAATGGCGAGGTTCGCGCGGCCAGGGAGTTCTCTGCCAGCGCTCCCGTATCAGGTAGCGGCAACCAGGCTTATGTGGGTGCGCTCGACCGCGCATTCGGCAAGGTCGCCTCGGAGATTGTGAACTGGGCGGATCGAGCGATCTGATGAGCCTTTGCGGGGCAGCAGCCAAGACAATCCATATTGCGGGCGGAAGCGGAGCCGCTGGCGGGGGCGCCTCCGACTGTGGCGAGCACGCAACACTCGACCCACCGTCGCTGGGGACAATGCCTTTCCAGGCTACGCCGCCCATTTCCCGCCATAAACAAACGGCACGCCGGTAGCGCCTCGGGCAAGTGTCATGAAACGGGGCTTGGGAAGGCCGCGCCCGCGGCAAGGAAGAGTATGGACGCCAGGGTAGTCTCCACAATCGGGCTGCAGGAGTGTCGCTCACAAGGCAGTGTCGCCGTTGCCGCCTTGTTGCCGCCGCTTCATCCTACTTTCGGCGGAAAGTCCTGCCAGATTCGCCCTATGCCCGTGGCAAGTTTCTTGCGGTCCTCACTTGTAGCAGCGCTCGTCCTCGTGGCGGGTGTGGGGTCGCCCAATCTCGCCATGGCCTTTGATGATACGGTTTTCGACGACAAAACAGGCGTGAAGCCGCAGTCCAACCCCTGGGCCGTATTTCAGTTCGGTTTCTCGGCCTACAAGAGCGGCCACAAGGAGCAGGCAGTCGAGGCATATAGATACGCCGCCGAGAACGGCCAGATAGGCGCCACCTGGAAGCTCGCGCGGATGTATGCCGAGGGCGACGGCGTGACCAGGGACGACTACGAGGCCTACAAGTTCTTTTCCGAAATCGTCAATCAGGACGTGGAGCCCGGTTCGCCAGAAGAAAGCTATGTGTCAGATGCGCTGGTGGCCCTTGGCAAGTATCTGAAGAGCGGAATCCCCGGTACGCCGGTTGAAGCAAATGCGGCTCTTGCGCAGGAATATTTCATGCGGGCCGCTGCCAACTACCGGAACCCCGTCGCCCAGTATGAGATGGGCAAGATGTTTCTGACGGGCGAAGGCGGTGTAAAGAAAAGCATCAAACAGGCTGGGCGCTGGCTCCAGCTTGCCGCGGAGAAGGGCCACGCCGGCGCCCAGGCGACGCTTGGGAATCTCCTTTTCCAGAGCGGCAAGGTCGTCCGCGGCTTGACGATGATGACCGTGGCCCTGGCGCAAGCGGCGCCCAGCGATCAGGCCTGGATCCGCGGCATGCAGGAAGAGGCCTTTGCTGTGGCCGGGGAGGCAGACCGCCGAACAGCCATTGCGCTGGCGGACGACATTCTCTCCAAGGGCGCCAGCCAATAGCCCGCAACGGGGTTCAACCGCGCATTCAGGCAGTTTGACGCATCGACGCCAGCGTCGCGCAGGGGCAGGGGGCTATTGCCTGATGCCCTGAAGATCGAGTTCGAGGGCGACCGGCACGTGATCGGAAGGCTTTTCCCAGGACCGGACATGCTTTTCCACAAAGGCAGATGAAAGCCGGTCCGCCGCTTCTGGTGACAGAAGCAGGTGGTCGATGCGGATACCGTTGTTCTTCTGCCAGGCGCCTCCCTGGTAATCCCAGAAGGTGTAGATGTCGGGCGCGTCCGTCACCGCGCGTATGGCTTCGGTGAAGCCAAGGTTCTTCAACCGCCGAAAAGCCTGCCGCGATTGTGGCTGAAACAGCGCGTCGTTTACCCAGTTCTCCGGGTATTTGGCGTCGATCGGTTCGGGGATTACATTGTAGTCCCCGGCGATGACCAGCGCCTCCTCAAGCAGCAGGCGCTCCGCCGCCCAGCGCTCCAGGCGGGCCATCCAGGACAACTTGTAAGGGAACTTCACCGGGTCATCGACCGGGTTGCCGTTGGGCAGGTAGATCGAGGCAACCCGCAAGGCTCCCTTTTCGGTGGAAAACACGCCTTCCATGAACCGTGCCTGTTCATCGCCATCGTCGCCGGGGAGGCCCCGGTTCACCTCGTCAAAGGGAAGCTTCGACAGGATGGCCACGCCGTTGAAGCCTTTCTGTCCATGCGTTTCGACATTGTATCCGAGCGCCTCCACCTCCGCGCGCGGGAACTGCTCGTCGACCGTCTTGATCTCCTGCAGGCAGACGATGTCCGGCTTTGATTCATTCAGCCAATGGGTGAGATTGCCGATGCGGGCACGCACGCCGTTTATGTTCCAGGTCACGATCTTCATGAAAATCCGGCAACTATTTCAAAATGTTCTTGATGGTGGATGGAGTGATTGCAGACGATCCTGCACCATCCGTGGGAGGAAGGGAACCGGTTCTCGTCAGCATTCTTGAGATCCGACCGAGGAGGAGAGGAAAATAATCATGACGTCTATCACGCATCCCGTCGACGAGATGCTGCCGGCCCCGCGTCTTTTCGCGCTTGGCCTTCAGCATGTGCTGGTCATGTATGCAGGGGCCATCGCCGTGCCGCTCATCATCGGCCGTGCATTGAAGCTGCCGCCAGAGGATGTCGCGTTCCTGATATCGGCTGACCTGTTCGTTTGCGGCATTGTCTCGATTCTGCAGTCCTTCGGCGCCACGCAATGGTTCGGCATCAAGCTTCCCGTGATGATGGGCGTCACCTTTGCCGCTGTGGGGCCCATGGTGTCGATGGCAGTGGCCAATCCAGGGCATGAGGGCGCGCGCATGATCTTCGGCGCCATTATCGGCGCGGGCATCGTCACCATCCTGATCGCGCCCTTCGTTTCCAAGATGCTGCGGTTCTTTCCGCCGGTGGTGACGGGAACCATCATCCTTGTCATTGGCGTGTCGCTGATGAAGATCGGCATAAACTGGATATTCGGCCTGCCCGTGGGGCCGACCGCGCCCAAGCTGGTCGATCCTGCGCAGGCTGAATGGCTGAAGGCTGCAATGGACGCTGCCGGCGCCAGCGGCTCGGCGATACCTCTCGCGCCGTCCGGCGTTACGCTTGCACCGTCGGTGCCGAATCCGGCCTATGCGCCGGTGGAAAATATCGTGCTGTCGCTGGTGGTGCTCGCCATCATAGTTTGCGTGGCGCGCTTCACCAAGGGCTTCCTGTCCAACATCGCCGTGCTCATCGGTATCATTGCCGGCGGCGTCATTGCCGCGGGTCTTGGGCTGATG
Source organism: Pseudomonadota bacterium (assembly GCA_003242525.1). Classification (GTDB taxonomy): domain Bacteria; phylum Pseudomonadota; class Alphaproteobacteria; order Rhizobiales; family Rhizobiaceae; genus Mesorhizobium. The sequence continues at coordinate 5,112 of QGUU01000222.1, forward strand.
CATTTCGACAAGGTGGCAAGCGCTGCGTGGCTTGCGCCTATC
>QGUU01000223.1 GCA_003242525.1 Pseudomonadota bacterium
CCCATGTTTGGGTTTAGGGTTGTGCCTTCCAGTTTCACGCGCGCCGCATGGAGTTCGCCATAGAGTTTCACGAGCGTCGCCTTGCTGACCTCGTAGCAGGTGTCTATGTCGTGGGAGCCGTCCATCAGCACTTCCGGCTCGACGATCGGCACGATGCCGGCTTCCTGGCACAGCGCCGCATAGCGGGCCAGTGCGTGCATGTTGGAGCCGATTGCGGTGGCGGAGGGAATGGCCTTTGCCGTGTCTATGTCTATGACGGCCCGCCATTTGGCAAAGCGCGCCCCCATTGCGTAATATTCGGCCAGCCTTTCGCGCAGGCCATCCAGCCCTTCCGTGACTGTCTCGCCCGGGAAGCCGGCAAGCGGCTTGGCCCCCTGATCCACCTTGATGCCGGGGATGGCGCCGGAAGCCTTGATGATGTCGATCAGCGGCGTGCCGTCCGCCGCCTTCTGGCGGATCGTTTCATCGAACAGGATGACGCCGGAGATATACCGGGTCATGGCTTCCCGGGTGCGGAACATGAACTCGCGATAATCGCGGCGGTTGTCGGGCGTGGATTCGACCCCAATCGCATCGAAGCGCTTCTTGATCGTTCCGGAACTTTCGTCGGCGGCGAGAAGGCCCTTGCCGTCGGCCACCATGGCGACTGCGATATCCTCAAGACGCTCGCTCATGTGCATCCTCCAATGAAACAGCGATGCGCCTATAGCAGATCGGTGCCGCCGGGGACATGCCGGCGCATGGCCACGAATGCGGCCTTCGAGAATTCAATCGATTTGCCCTCCGTGCCGCTTTGTCGCAGCCCGTGAGGGGCGCGGAAAGGGGGAAAGACTTATTTCTTGAGCACCTCAACTCCCGGTAACGGCTTGCCTTCCATCCACTCCAGGAATGCACCGCCGGCGGTCGAAACATAGCTGAAATCGTCGGCCACGCCGGCGTGGTTGAGCGCGGCCACAGTGTCTCCGCCTCCGGCGACGGAGATGAGCTTGCCTTCCCTGGTACGTGTCGCGGCATGCCTTGCCGCCTCCACGGTCGCCTTGTCGAAGGGTTCGAGCTCGAAGGCGCCGAGCGGCCCGTTCCAGACCAGCGTCGCCGCACGGTCGATCCATTCAGTCACTGCGGCCACGGTTTTCGGGCCAACGTCGAGGATCATGGCATCGGCCGGGACCTCGTCGATTTCAACTGTCTCGCTCTCTGCACCCGCCCTGAATTCCCGTGCAACTACACCGTCTGACGGCAGGATAAGGGCGCAGCCTGCCGTCGCCGCCTCGATCATGATCTGCTTGGCGGTGCCCGCCAGTTCGTGCTCGGCAAGCGACTTGCCCACGGCCGTACCGCGGGCTGCGAGGAAGGTGTTTGCCATGCCGCCGCCTATCACCAGAGCGTCAACCTTGTTCACGAGGTTCATCAGGAGGTCGATCTTGGTCGACACCTTGGCTCCGCCCACTATGGCGACGACCGGTCTTGCCGGGTTGCCGAGGCCCTTTTCCAGTGCGTCCAGCTCCGCCTGCATGGTGCGGCCGGCAAAGGCCGGCAGAACACGCGCCAGCCCCTCGGTCGAGCAGTGCGCGCGATGCGCAGCGGAAAAGGCATCGTTGACATAGAGATCGCCGTTGGCGGCAAGCTGCTCAGTCAATGCGGGATCGTTCTTCTCCTCGCCCTTATGGAAGCGGGTATTCTCAAGCAGCAGGACGTCTCCTTCCGCCATCTTCGCCACGGCGTCCGAAGCCTCCTTGCCGATGCAGTCGGCGGCGAAGGCAACAGGCTTGCCGAGAATGTCGCCAACGGCGCCGGCGATCGGACGGAGCGAGGACTCCGGTGCCGGAACTCCTTTCGGGCGGCCGAAATGAGCAAGCAGGATCACCTTGGCGCCCTTTTTCGACAATTCATCAATGGTAGGGATGACGCGCTCGATGCGGGTTGTGTCGGTGATCTTGCCATCGGCAACCGGCACGTTGAGATCGACGCGCACGAGCACGCGCTTGCCTTTCACGTCTCCAATGTCGTCGAGAGTCTTGAAGCCGGCCATTTTGCACCTCTGACTGTAAATCGGGCGGAACTTATATCGCGGCGGCGGCGATGCAAGATCGTACGCCGCCGCGGCGAAAAATTCATCACGCCGCTGCGCCACCCGGTGGTCAGAAAGCCCAGGCTTCTCCGGCGGCCGAAAATGGAGCCTTGAAAACGAAGACGCCCGGCAGGGCCGGGCGTCCAAAGGCTTTTATCGCTGCGCTCAAGCGATCGTCTTGCCGAACAGCGCGGTCACGTCCGCCATGCGGTTCGAGAAGCCCCATTCGTTGTCGTACCAGCCAAGGATGTTGACGAAGTTTCCGTCCATAACCTTGGTCTGGTCGAGCAGGATGGTGGCCGAGTGCGGATCGTGATTGAGATCGCTAGAAACCAGCGGATGGTGCGTGTAGGTCATGACGCCCTTGAGCTTGCCGTCGGAGGCGGCGATAAGCGCGTCGTTTACTTCCTGCACCGTCGTCGGACGGCTGGCGACGAACTTCAGGTCGACCAGCGAGACGTTCGGCGTCGGCACGCGGATGGAGATGCCGTCGAGCTTGCCCTTGAGTTCCGGCAGAACGAGGCCGATCGCCTTGGCCGCACCCGTCGAGGTCGGGATCTGTGAAAGCGCGGCTGCGCGTGCGCGGTAAAGATCCTTGTGCATGGTGTCCAGCGTCGGCTGATCGCCGGTGTAGGAATGCACGGTGGTCATCATGCCTTTCTCGATGCCCACGAGGTCATGCATGACCTTTGCCATCGGTGCGAGGCAGTTCGTGGTGCAGGAACCGTTGGAGATGACGATGTGGTCCCTGGAAAGGCCCTCATGGTTGATGCCGTAGACTACGGTGTAGTCGGCACCATCGGCGGGAGCGGAGACGATGACGCGCTTGGCGCCCGCCGCCAGATGGGCGGAAGCCTTTTCCTTGGAAGTGAAGATGCCGGTGCACTCCAGCGCTATGTCGACGCCCAGTTCCTTCCAGGGGAGCTGAGACGGGTCCTTGATGGCAGTGACCCTGAACTTCTTGTCACCGATCGCGATGGAATCGCCATCGACAGCCACGTCGAAGGGAAAGCGGCCGTGGACGCTGTCATATCGCAACAGATGCGCATTGGTCTCCACCGGGCCGAGGTCATTGACGGCTACGATGTCAATGTCCTTGCGGCCGCTTTCAAAGATGGCGCGCAGGATGTTGCGGCCAATGCGGCCGAATCCATTGATGGCAATTCTGACGGTCATATCAATCTCCCTTGGGGGCGCGGGAGTCATTGCGGCTCCAGCATTGAAGTACCCGCGTTTTACCGGCGAAGCGCCGAAGAATCCAGCCGGGGAATCAATGAGCTAAACCGATTTACCCGGCCGGAAGTTGGGCCACGGGCGCGGCCAAGAATGGCCACGCCCCGGAGGATCATTCTTGATGCAGGCGTTCTTCTGCGGCCTTGGCTGCCGCTTCGGCTGTGATGCCGAAATGCGGGTAGAGCTGTTCGATGGTTCCAGACGCGCCGAAGCCTTTCATGCCGATGAAGATGCCGTCGGAGCCGATCAAGGCGTCCCAGCCTTCGCGGATGCCGGCTTCAATGGCCATTTTGATCCCGGCGGAGCCTATGATCTTCCTGCGGTATTCTTCGTCCTGCGCGGCGAACAGTTCGAAGCAGGGCACAGAGACGACCCGCGTCGGGTGGCCGTGCTCCTGAAGAAGCCTGCGTGCGCCAAGCGCCACTTCCACTTCCGAGCCGGTGGCGAAGATGGTCACCTCGGCCTCACCCCCCTCGGCGGCAGCAAACTCATAGGCGCCCCGGGCACAAAGGTTCTCCGCCACGAATTCGGTGCGCAACGTGGGCAGGTTCTGGCGGGTCAGGGCCAGCGTTGAAGGCGTTCTTTCGCTTTCAATCGCGAGCTGCCAGCATTCGGCTGTTTCCACGGCATCTGCCGGACGGAAGACATTGTGGTTCGGAATTGCGCGCAGCGCCGCCAGGTGCTCCACCGGCTGGTGCGTCGGCCCGTCCTCGCCAAGTCCGATGGAGTCGTGAGTCATGACGAAGATGGAGCGTATGCCCATCAGCGAAGCCAGCCGCATGGCTGGACGGGCATAGTCCGAGAATGTGAGGAACGTGCCGCCATAGGGGATGACGCCGCCATGCAGCGCCAGTCCGTTCATTGCGGCGGCCATGCCGTGTTCCCGGATGCCGTAGTGGATGTAGCGCTGGCCATAGTCCCCGGGCGTGATGGCCTTGGTCTGGCTGGTCTTGGTGTTGTTCGAGCCGGTAAGGTCGGCCGAGCCGCCGATCGTCTCGGGAAGGAAGCCGTTGATGACCTCCAGCGCCATTTCCGAAGACTTGCGGGTGGCTACCTTCGGCTTGTCCTGGCTGAGCTTCTTCTTGTAGTCGGCAATAACGTCGGCGAAACCGGGCAGCAGCTTGCCGGACATGCGCCGCTCAAACTCGGCCTTCTTGTCCGACCTAGCCAGGCGCTCTTCCCATTCGGCCCGCGCCTTGGCGCCGCGGCGGCCTGCTTCACGCCATGATTCGAGTATGTCGGCAGGGATCTCGAAGGGTGGCGAATCCCAGCCGAAGAATTTTCTTGCACCCGCTATTTCCTCGGCGCCGAGCGGCGAACCGTGCACCTTGTTGGTGCCCGCCTTGGTCGGCGCGCCGAAACCGATCGTGGTCCTGCACGCGATCAGCGTCGGCTTGTGCGAGTGGTGCGCCGCCTCGATGGCGTAGGCGATGGCTTCGGGATCCATGCCGTCAATATGGCTGGCATTCCAGCCGGAGGCCTGGAACCGCGCGACCTGATCGGTGCTATCGGCCAGGGAAACCGAGCCGTCGATGGAGATGTCGTTGTTATCCCACAACACGATCAGCTTGTTGAGCTTCAGGTGCCCGGCCAAGGAAATGGCCTCCTGGCTGATGCCCTCCATGAGGCAGCCGTCGCCAGCGAGCACGTAGGTGTAATGATCGACCAGTTCATTGCCGAAGGCCGCATTCATGATGCGCTCGCCAAGGGCGAAACCGACCGAGTTGGCCAGCCCCTGCCCAAGCGGGCCGGTAGTCGTCTCAATACCGGAGGCATGGCCATATTCGGGATGGCCGGCCGTCCGGGAGCCCAACTGACGGAAATTCTTGATCTGCTCTATGGT
>QGUU01000224.1 GCA_003242525.1 Pseudomonadota bacterium
CTATGGCACCACCGCAAAGCGGAGGAGTAAGTTCGATATAGTGCTTCCGCACTGGAAATTCATCCATCCAATGCGAACCGCACCGCTCTGCCAGGAAAAAACCTGGCTTTTCTTTCCCGGCGACGGCCAGAAAGCCGCGCCGTGCGGCTTTACGCCGCTTTATCGCTGCCAGCGCGGCGTGCCGCGATAACGGCAAGCGCCTTGCTGAACAGTTCGATCTCTGCTTCGCCCGTCGAAGGACCGATCGACACGCGCAACGCGCCAAAGCTGTCGCCGAACCCCATGGCTTTCAGCACGTGGCTGGGACCGACCTTTCCGGAGGAGCAGGCCGACCCGGCCGACAGGGCGATACCCGCCAAGTCGAAGGCAATCTGCGCCGTCTCCGCCTTCATGCCCGGAATGGCAAAGAAAGTGGTGTTGGCCAGTCGAGGCGCGTCTGCCCCGAAGAAAACCGCATCCGGAACCTGCGCCCGGACAATGGCTTCGATCGCATCGCGCTTCTGACGCAGTTCGGCGATCCGATCAAGCCCGGCCAGGGCTTCCTGCGCTGCCGCCCCGAAACCCACGATTGCCGGCAGGTTCTCGGTGCCGGCCCGATGGCCCTTCTCCTGGCCGCCGCCGGTCAGCAGCGGCTTCGGCATCATCAGGTCAGCCGCGGCCACTACGGCGCCGACACCCTTCGGGCCGCCTATCTTGTGCGAGGAAAGGATCAGATAGTCAGCGCAACCATCTGCAATGTCCAGAGGAATTCGGCCTGCCGCCTGCACGGCATCGAGCACCAGAATGCCACCGGCCGCCCGTACGAGAGCGCCGATCGCGGCGACAGGCTGAATGACGCCGGTCTCGTTATTCGCGGAATGGATTGCAACGAGTGCAAGACCGGCAGCCTTGTCATGAGCCGCAAGGGCCCTTTCGAGCGCCGCCAGATCGAGAATGCCATCGCGTCCGACACCAATGCGGGTGACGCGGTCCGCCGGGAACCGTCCCCCGGCGAGCAGGCAGGGGTGGTCCGCCTCCGAGACATAGAGATGCGACATGCACAAGTCGGATCGGCCCATCTGCCACTGCGGCGTCAGCAGCATCGAGGCTGCTTCCGTGGCCCCGGAAGTAAAGACGACATGTTCCGGCTTGCCATTGACCAGATCTGCGACCGCGCGACGCGCCCTCTCCGCAAGCCGGCGCGCTTCGCGCCCTTCCCGGTGCACGGACGAGGGATTGGCCGCACCCAACGCCTCGATCATCGCCTCCCGCGCCGCATCACTAAGCGGCGCGCTGGCGTTCCAGTCGAGATAGGCGCGTGCGTCCATCCTGTCCTTCATTTGCTTGCAACGCTTTTGCGCAAAAGCGTTATTTCCTTGAAATTTCGACCAATGCCGTCCTATCTACGCGGCTTGCGGTGAGGTGGCTACGGGTTGTCCGTGGCCACCAAGTTTTGAACAATTCTAAACTAGCTTTTAGGAAGACACCGGCGCTGCGTCAAGCTGCCGTGATCGTCCTGAGCAGGAATTGTTCGGACACGTGAGCGTAGCAAGGTGGAGTTTGGAATGCCCGAGGTCATTTTTGCCGGTCCCGCTGGACGCTTGGAAGGCCGCTACCAGCCGTCCAAGGAAAAGAGCGCGCCCATCGCCATCATCCTGCACCCGCATCCGCAGTTCGGCGGCACGATGAACAACAAGATCGTCTACGATCTTTTCTACATGTTCCAAAAGCGCAATTTTACCACGTTGCGCTTCAATTTTCGTGGAATCGGCCGCAGCCAGGGTGAGTTCGACCACGGCACCGGCGAGCTTTCGGATGCCGCTGCGGCGCTTGACTGGGTGCAGTCGCTGCATCCGGATTCGAAAAGCTGCTGGGTGGCAGGCTATTCCTTTGGCTCGTGGATCGGCATGCAACTGCTGATGCGGCGACCCGAGATTGAAGGCTTCATCTCGGTGGCGCCCCAGCCGAACATCTACGATTTCTCGTTCCTTGCCCCCTGTCCCTCGTCGGGATTGATCATCCACGGCGACGCCGACAAGGTCGCGCCTGCCAAGGACGTTCAGGGCCTGGTGGACAAGCTGCATACCCAAAAGGGTATCACCATCACGCAAAAAATAATTCCCGGCGCAAATCATTTCTTTTCGAATGACACCGAAAGGCTGATCGAGGAATGCGCCGATTACCTCGACCGCCGGCTGGCGGGCGAACTTGCCGATCCTCGACCCAAGCGGCTGCGCTGATTGGCCGGAAATTGGTTCTTTCTGGCCCACGAAGCTGATGACGGCGGCTGTATGATGGAAACCTTACCCGGAGGTCCCCTTGTACCAGCCGCCGCATTTCATCGAGACTGACCGCGATACGCTTCACGCGCTGATTCGCGCCCACCCGCTGGGCCTGCTCATTTCGGCGTCACCTGACGGACCCACCGCCGATTCCGTTCCTCTCCTGCTCGACTCCGAGATTGGCGCAAATGGGCGGCTGCGCGCCCATCTTTCCCGCGCCAACCCTCACTGGAAACTTATTGCCGCGCAGCCTGACATGCCCGTCCTTGTCGTGTTCCAGGGCGTGAATACCTACATCACGCCGTCCTGGTACGCGGCCAAGCGCGAGACGGGCAAGGTCGTGCCAACCTGGAATTACGTAGTGGTTCAGGCACACGGCAGAGTGCGCGTGATCGACGACGCCGAATGGATTGCACGGCAGGTCTCCGACCTCACAGCTTTCCACGAAGCCGCACGCCCCCAGCCATGGAGCGTGAGCGACGCTCCCGCGCCATTCCTGGCAGCTCAGATCAGGGGCATCGTCGGCATTGAGATGGAAATTGCCGAACTGCACGGAAAATGGAAGGTGAGCCAGAACCGCCCGGCTGCCGATCGCGCCGGTGTAATTGCCGGGCTCGAACAAGACCGCACAGACCGATCGTCGCATGAGATGGCGCGGCTGGTCCGCAGCTTTGGCCGACCAGAATGAATTACGACTCCGGCGCCTGATTTTGCGCGGTCCTTGTTAATCCGGCCACGGCAGTGTTAAACGCGGCAGCCGCTGCCGTCAGGCTGCCGAACCTGATCCACTCCGGAACCGAGAATATGCCCGCCTTCAAATCCGACTTCCTGCGCATCATGAGCGAGCGGGGCTTCATCCACCAGATTTCGGACGAAGTCGCACTCGATGAGCTTTTTAGCAAGGAAACGGTGACGGCCTATATAGGCTTCGATGCGACAGCCAGAAGCCTGCATGCCGGTTCGCTGATCCAGATCATGATGCTGCACTGGCTGCAGAAAACCGGCCATCGGCCGATTGCGCTGATGGGCGGCGGCACTTCCATGATCGGTGACCCATCCTTCAAGGATGAGGCGCGCAAACTCCTGACGCCCGCCGACATCGAGGCCAATCTTGCCGGCATCCGCAAGAACTTCACGCCTTACCTGACCTTCGGAGATGGCCCCGGAGAGGCCTTGATGGTCAACAATGCCGATTGGCTCCTGTCCATCAACTACGTCAATTTCCTGCGCGATGTGGGCCGGCACTTTTCCGTCAACCGGATGCTGTCTTTTGATTCGGTGAAGCTCAGGCTGGACCGGGAGCAGTCCCTCTCCTTCCTCGAGTTCAACTACATGATCCTGCAGGCCTACGACTTCGTGGAATTGAACCAGCGCTATGGGTGCCGGTTGCAGATGGGCGGGTCCGACCAATGGGGCAACATTGTCAACGGCATCGACCTTGGCCATCGCATGGGTACGCCGCAGCTCTTCGCGCTGACGACGCCACTGCTTACCACCGCCTCCGGCGCCAAGATGGGCAAGACCGCATCGGGCGCGGTGTGGCTCGATCCGGAAATGATGTCGCCCTACGATTTCTGGCAATATTGGCGCAATACCGAGGACGCGGACGTTGGCCGCTTCCTGAAGCTCTACACCACCCTGCCGCTGGATGAGGTAGCGCGGCTGGCAGCTCTGGGCGGGGCAGAGATAAACGAGGCCAAGAAGATCCTGGCCACCGAGATCACGGCCATGCTTCACGGCCGATCGGCAGCCGAGCAGGCAGCCGAGACGGCGCGCAAGACCTTTGAGGAAGGCGTTACCGCCGAGGACCTGCCCTCCATTGAGTTGCCGCGTGCAGAACTTGAAGCCGGCGTGGGCATCCTTGCGCTCTTCGTGAAGGCTGGTCTTGCCGCCTCCAACGGCGAGGCGCGCCGGCATGTCCAGGGCGGTGCCGTTCGGCTCAACGACCAGCAGGTTCTGGACGACCGGCGCATCGTCACCCTCCAGGATCTCACGCCGGAAGATGCCTTGAAACTGTCCCTGGGCAAGAAGAAGCACATCCTTGTCAGGCCGACCTAGCCACGAACGGCATTCTGCGAAAGGTTTCTGAGCGCTCCCTAGGCCGGCACTTCTTGCCGTGCTGCTTGCCGTGCAGCGCAGTCCTGTCCGTGCCGATAAGCGCCTGCGACCGAAGCCGGACGCCAGCGGATGAACCGTTGACGCGCAAAGCTGTCAGGTCGCGGCCGGGGTCGAGGACGAACCTTCTTCCTTCTCGCGCTCCAGCCGGTCGTTTTCCCGGCTCCTTTCGACCATTCGGGCCGCCCAGATCGAAACTTCGTAAAGGAGAATGGTCGGCACCGCCAAACCTATCTGGCTCAGCGGATCGGGCGGAGTAAGCACGGCGGCAACGACGAAGGCGATCACGATCGCCCATTTTCTCTTATCGACCAGAGCCTGGGAGGACAGAAGACCAACACGCGCCATGAGTGTGGTCACTACCGGCAACTGGAAGACCAGGCCGAAGGAGAAAATCAGCGTCATGATGAGGCCGAGATACTCCGAGACTTTCGGCAACAGTGATATCTGAACGTCCTGGCCTGTGCCGACCTGCTGCATGGAGAGGAAGAACCACATCACCATGGGGGTGAAGAAGAAGTAGACCAGGCAGGCGCCCAAAAGAAACAGTATTGGCGAGGCGACGAGGAAAGGCAGGAAGGCTGCTCGCTCGTTGCGGTAGAGGCCCGGCGCTATGAACTTGTAAATCTGCGTTGCGATCAGCGGAAAGGCAACGACCATGCCTCCGAATGCCGCAAGCTTGACCTGCGTAAAAAAGAACTCCTGCGGTGCAGTGTAGATCAACTCCACCTTGGAGAATCAAACCCGGGC
>QGUU01000225.1 GCA_003242525.1 Pseudomonadota bacterium
TGTTCTCATTTCCAAGACTAAGACCTTCACGTCCCGTGGGGGCACCCCCCCCCGCCAAGGTGGGGGGCGGGTGCCCCGACGGTCCGTGAAGCCCTTGGGCTTGGGAGAGGCAACCCGGCAAACGGCACTGGGCTTGCCCGGACTGCGTGACGGGCCCCCCATTCGGTTCTTGCTGCTGCCCGGTATCTTTGCCGAGCTTGGCCCCGGACGGCAAAATGGGCACACTTGCCACATCCAAGCGAGCTACGGACGAACCCATGTCGACAGACCGCGCTCCCAGAAGACCGATCCGCTGGCATATCGGCGTGTTCCTTGCGCCGGCCGTCCTGGTCTATACGGCGGTCATGATCCTGCCGCTGGCCGGCACGCTGCAACTTGCGCTGTTTCGTTCAGTCAACCAGGTGCAGACATTCGTCGGGCTGGACAATTTCCGCACGCTGTTCGGCGACCCGAACTGGGCCAATGGCTTCTGGAACGCATTGTGGAACAACGTCATCTTCTTCATCATCCACATGCTGGTCCAGAACCCCATCGGCGTTCTTCTTGCCGCATTGCTTTCATCACCAAGGCTGCGCTTCTCGGCCTTCTACCGCACGGCCATTTTCGTTCCGACGATCCTGTCCTTCGTCATCGTGGGCTTCGTCTGGAAGCTGATACTCTCGCCGCTATGGGGCGTGGCGCCGAACCTGCTCGACCTCGTCGGCCTCAAGAGCCTTTTCAGCCCTTGGCTCGGCAAGGAAAGCAGCGCGCTGATCGCGCTTAGCCTGATTTCGGTGTGGCAGTTCGTCGGCATTCCCATGATGCTGATCTATGCGGCGCTTCTGTCGATCCCGGACGAGGTGATCGAGGCCGCCGAATGCGACGGCGTGACCGGGATGGCGCAATTCTGGAAGATCAAGCTGCCGCTCATCCTGCCGGCCATCGGCATCATCTCGATCCTCACCTTCGTGGGCAACTTCAACGCGTTCGACCTGATCTACACGGCGCAGGGAGCGCTGGCCGGCCCCAATTACGCCACGGACATCCTGGGCACGTTCCTTTATCGCGCCTTCTTCGGCTTCCAGCTCCAGGTCGGCGATCCGAACATGGGCGCGACGATCGCAACCATGATGTTCCTCATCATCCTTGCTGGCGTGTGCGTATATCTGTTCCTCATCCAGACGCGCCTGCGGCGCTATCAGTTCTGAGGGGTGCAGACATGAGCCGCGCCACCACTTCCCTGCCACGCAGCATAGCCGCACATGCGATCCTGATCGCATATACGGTGATTGCGCTGTTTCCGGTGATCCTCGTCATCATCAATTCCTTCAAGTCGCGCCAGGCCATCTTCCGCGAGCCGCTGATGCCGCCGACCTCGAAGACCTTCGACCTGGTCGGCTATGTCACGGTGATGAAGCAAGGCGATTTCCTGCTCTATTTCCAGAACAGCCTTATCGTCACCGTCGCGTCTTTGTTCCTGGTGCTGCTGTTCGGCGCCATGGCGGCCTTCGCGCTCGCGGAATACCGGTTCCGCGGCAACGGATTGATGGGCCTGTATCTGGCGCTGGGGATCATGATCCCCATCCGGCTGGCCACGGTCGCCATATTGCAGCTGATGGTAGCGGGCGGGCTGGTCAATACCCTCACCGCCCTGATACTCGTATACACTGCTCAGGGCCTGCCGCTTGCCATCTTCATCCTGGCGGAATTCATGAAAAGCGTCTCGGACGACCTGAAGAATGCGGGCCGTATCGACGGGCTGAGCGAGTACAGGATTTTCTTCCGCCTCGTTCTGCCGCTGGTGCGACCTGCCATGGCGACCGTCGCGGTCTTCACCATGATCCCGATCTGGAACGACTTGTGGTTTCCGCTGATCCTCGCCCCGTCGGAGGCGACGAAAACGGTTACCCTCGGCGCCCAGCTTTTCCTCGGGCAATATGTGACAAACTGGAACGCCGTTCTGGCGGCCCTGTCCCTGGCCATCCTGCCCGTGCTGATCCTCTACGTCGTCTTTTCGCGGCAGCTCATCCGCGGCATCACTTCCGGAGCAGTCAAGTGAACATGCAAGCCCCGACAAAACCCCTGCGCGTCGTCGTCGCCGGCCTCGGCAATATGGGCCGCAGCCATGCGCTCGCCTATCATGCAAATCCCGGTTTCGAGATCGCTGCGCTGGTAAATCGCTCGGATGTGCCGCTGCCAGGCGACCTGGCGGGCCATGAAATCCGCCGGTCCTTCGAGGATGCTCTACGCGACGAGAAGCCGGACGTGGCCTCGATTGCCACCTATTCGGACAGCCATGCCGACTACGCAGTAATGGCGATGGAAGCCGGATGCCATGTCTTCGTCGAAAAACCTCTGGCAACGACCGTGGTGGATGCCCGCCGCGTCGTCGATGCCGCGAAGGCGAACGGCCGCAAGCTGGTTGTCGGCTACATATTGCGCCACCACCCATCCTGGATGCGCCTGATAGCGGAGGCGCGCAAGCTGGGACCGCCCTACGTTTTCCGCATGAATCTGAACCAGCAGTCCTCGGGGAAAACCTGGGAGACGCATCGCCAGCTCATGCAGACCACGTCACCGATCGTCGATTGCGGCGTGCACTATCTCGACGTCATGCTCCAGATCACCGACGCAAGGCCGGTGGAGGTGCGCGGCATGGGCCTTCGCCTGACCGACGAAATCGCTCCCGACATGTACAATTACGGCCATTTGCAGGTGCTGTTCGATGACGGGTCGGTCGGCTGGTACGAGGCCGGATGGGGGCCGATGATTTCCGAAACCGCCTTCTTCGTTAAGGATGTCATCTCGCCCAATGGCTGCGTCTCCATCGTCATGGCGGAAGGAGCCAGGTCGGACGACATCGACACCCACACGAAAACCTCCACCATCCGGGTGCATTCCTCCGCGACCGGGCCGGACGGCAAGTTCGCCAAACCGGATGAGCTTCTTTCCATGGAGGGCGAACCCGGCCATCAGGAACTGTGTGACCGCGAACAGGCGTTCCTGCTCCGGGCGATCCGCGAGGATCTCGACCTGACCCGTCACATGGAGGATGCCGTCAGATCGCTCGCCGTCTGCCTCGCAGCCGACGAGAGCGTGCGAACCGGCAAGGCCGTCAAGCTCTGAAGGGAAATGCTGTGGGCTCTCTGAACATCGAGAATGTGAGAAAATCCTTCGGCCCGGTCGAGGTGTTGAAAGGCATCGATCTCGAGGTGACGGATGGCCAGTTCGTCGTCTTCGTCGGCCCTTCCGGCTGCGGCAAATCCACACTGCTGCGCGTCATAGCCGGCCTGGAAGACGCTACCTCCGGCCGCGTCATAATCGACGGCACCGATGTTTCGGCCACTCCTCCGGCCAAGCGCGGCATTGCCATGGTGTTTCAAACATACGCGCTTTATCCGCATCTTTCGGTGCGGGACAACATGGCGCTAGGCCTGAAGCAGGCTGGCGAGGCGGCAGCGGAAATCGACAGGCGAATCCAGGTCGCGTCCTCCATGCTCGGGCTTGAACCATATCTGAAACGCCGCCCCGCAGAGCTTTCCGGAGGACAGCGCCAGCGTGTCGCAATCGGCCGGGCCGTGGTTCGCGAGCCGAAGCTTTTCCTGTTCGACGAGCCATTGTCCAACCTGGACGCGGCCCTGCGCGTGAACACCCGCCTCGAAATCGCGCAGCTGCACCGCCGCCTCGGCGCCACGATGATCTATGTCACCCACGACCAGGTGGAAGCGATGACGCTCGCCGACAAGATTGTGGTGCTGAACGCCGGTCGCATCGAGCAGGCCGGCGCGCCCATGGAGCTTTACAATGCGCCTGCCAACGAGTTCGTCGCCGGCTTCATAGGCTCACCCAAGATGAACTTCATCGACGGCACCCGGCTCGGCGAGACCGTAAAGACGATCGGCGTTCGCCCCGAGCATATCAGCGTCGATGCCGCGAAGGGCGACTGGAAGGGCACTGTCATCCACGCCGAACACCTCGGCGCGGACACGAACCTTTACCTGGACTGCGAGAAGGCCGGTCTCATTACCGTGCGCATCTTCGGCACCTACGACGCCGAGCCGGGCGCAGTTCTCTACGCGACGCCGCAGCCGGGCAAGCTCTATCGCTTTGACGCGGACGGGAAAGTGGTGAAGTAGCCGCCTGGAGGCGGCTCAAGAGTCCGCTCTTACCTGCTGTCGCTGGCTGCCGAGCCCCTCTATGCCGAGTTCCACGACATCGCCGGCCTTGAGATAGCGCGGCGGCTTCATGCCCATGCCCACACCGGGCGGAGTGCCCGTCGAGATGATGTCGCCTGGCATCAGGCTCATGAACTGGCTGAGATAGGACACCAGATAGGCGACGCCGTAGACCATCGTTCTGGTTGATCCGTCCTGCATGGTCTGGCCGTTGACCTTCAGCCACATGCCCAGATTCTGCGGGTCGGCGATTTCGTCCTTCGTCACGAGCCAGGGACCGATCGGGCCGAAGGTGTCGCAGCTCTTGCCCTTGGTCCACTGACCCTGTCTCTCGGCCTGGAAAGCTCGCTCGGAAATGTCGTGCGCCACGCAATAGCCGGCAACATGATCCAGGGCTTCGGATTCGGAGACGTATTTGGCCTTTCTGCCGATGACCACACCAAGCTCGACCTCCCAATCGGTCTTCTCGGAGCCACGCGGGATGAGCACGTCATCATTCGGGCCAATGATCGCCGATGTCGCCTTCATGAAGATGATCGGTTCAGGCGGAACGGTCGCGCCGGTTTCGGCTGCATGGTCGGAATAGTTCAGCCCGATGCATATGAACTTTCCAACACCGGCCACGCACGGCCCGATGCGCGGGGTGCCAGGCACGGCTGGAAGCGAGCCGGGATCAAGCCTTCCCAGGACGGCCAGGGAATCCGGGTCCAGAGCCGCGCCGCCAATGTCGGGTACATGCCCCGAAAGATCGCGGATGGTGCCGTCCGCATCCAGAAGTCCGGGCCGCTCAGCACCCGCTTCACCGTAGCGCAGCAATTTCATGGCTGTTTCCTTTCCTGTGTGAAGTGCGGCTGGCATCCAGCGGTGCGCGCCGCCCCATGGCCGGCATGCCACGGGCATCCAGGCCTGCGGGCGGCGCACAGTGGATCAAATCGGCCAGCCGCGATCGATATTGTAAGCCTGACCG
>QGUU01000226.1 GCA_003242525.1 Pseudomonadota bacterium
TGCGCTTTACGCGTAATGGGGTGGGTGTCTCTGAAGCCCGAGCCACCCCGGCTGCGGACATTGATGGCCGTTGCAATGGTGCCCCGCCAGTTCCCGACCGGTATGATCTCGGCCCGGGTCCGTGACCGCCGCTATCTGCTCTTCATCTGCGCTGCAGTCGGCCTTGCCGGCGCGGTCTTCATGCCGCATCTGGCGCAGAACTGGCATCTTATGGGCCTGCTGCTGTTCCTGTGGGGCGGAGTGGTGGCAGCCATGTACACGGTGGGGCTCGCCCATCTCGGCTCGCAGCTCTCGGGACATGAGCTCGCCTCCGCCAACGCCGCCTTCGTGCTGTGCTACGGTATCGGAATGGTGCTTGGCCCGCAGGCGATCGGCATCGGCATGGATGTGTTCGGGCCGAACGGCTTTGGCTGGTCGCTGGCCTTGTTCTTCGGCGCCTACATGGCTCTCGCGGCGGGCCGTCTGGCCCTGAGACACCGGGAGCGATGAAGCGCAGGCTTGCATTTCCCGGGACATGCTGTATACCCGCGCGCAATCTGCCGGTCCCGACCGGGGGCTGAACGGAGGGCCGAAGGCCGTTTTCCCTGAAAACCGAGCTTTCGTTGCGACGCCAAAAGGCGCCCGCCTCCCGTGTCTCCGCTCTCGACCGTCTCGTCATGCTCCTTTCTTCTCCTTGAGGCTTCCAGCCTCCCAGGATCAGAGAAGTTGCAGAGGCTCTAGCCGCCGGGACCGGGAGAGAAACGAAGAAAGGCAAGAGAATGGCTCTTTACGAACATGTGTTCCTTGCCCGGCAGGATCTGTCGCAGCAGCAGGTCGATGAGCTCGTTGAACGTTTCAAGGGCGTCATCACCGAAGCAGGCGGCTCCGTTGGCCGGGTCGAGAACTGGGGGCTGAAGTCCCTCACCTACCGGATCAAGAAGAACCGGAAAGCCTATTTTACCCTGATGGACCTTACCTGCCCGCCTGCCGCCCTTGCGGAGATGGAGCGCCAGATGAGCCTTTCGGAAGACGTGCTGCGCTTCCTTACCATCAAGGTCGACAAGCACGAGGATGGCCCCTCGGCGATGATGCAGAAGCGCGAAGAGCGCTCCGACCGCAGCTTTGGCGACCGCGACCGCGGTCCGCGCAGCGACCGTGCCCCTCGCCGGACGCGAGATGGTGAAGGAGAAGAATAATGGTCGACATCAACCAGATTCCGACCCGCCGTCCCTTCCACCGCCGGCGCAAGACCTGCCCGTTCTCGGGCGCCAATGCGCCACGGATCGACTACAAGGACGTGCGCCTTTTGCAGCGCTACATTTCCGAGCGTGGCAAGATCGTGCCCTCGCGCATCACAGCCGTGAGCCAGAAGAAGCAGCGTGAACTCGCCAAGGCGATCAAGCGTGCCCGCTTCCTCGGCCTGCTGCCCTACGTGGTGCGGTAAGGAAGTTTCGGACGGGCGGCTCGCCGCCCGTCTCCTCCTGCGGCGGTCGGCGCCGACAGGGAAACTGGAAATCCGAGTTGAGGCGGCAATTGCCGCTTCTAACTGCCACCGGGCAGGACAGCGACCCAGGTTACAGAGCCGCTTTGCTTCCTGTCCTTCGAATTTGATTCAACCGCTTGCGGTTCTGAAAGGACAAAACGATGGAAGTCATTCTACTCGAACGAATTTCCCGCCTTGGCCAGATGGGCGACGTCGTCAGGGTCAAGGACGGCTTTGCCCGCAACTTCCTGCTGCCGAAGGGCAAGGCGCTGCGCGCCAACGAAGCCAACAAGAAGAAGTTCGAAGCCCAGCGCGCGCAGCTCGAGGCACGCAACCTCGAGCGCAAGAGCGAAGCTGAGAAGATCGCCGAACTGCTCGACGGAAAGAGCTTCGTGGTGGTGCGCTCGGCAGGAGAGACCGGCCAGCTCTACGGCTCGGTTTCGACCCGCGACATTGCCGACCTGCTGTCGGACGAAGGTTTCTCGGTGGCGCGCAACCAGGTCCTGCTCAATCACCCGATCAAGACCATCGGCCTGGCAAACGTGGCCATCGCCCTGCATCCGGAGGTCGAAGTCACGGTCACGCTGAACGTCGCGCGTTCTCCTGAGGAGGCTGAGCGGCAGGCCAGAGGCGAGACGTTGACGACGGCCGAAGCCATCTATGGTGAGGACATCAACGACAATGCGCGTCCCGAAAACTTCTTCGATCCGGATGCCGAGTTCGAGGCCGAGGCCGAGGCCGAGGAGGAATAAAGACCTCCAGGTCGGCCATTTTCGCAGCCGCGGACGCTCGAATCACGGCTCTCATTCCCTTTAGGTTATCTGGACCAAAAGCCGGGCACCCCTGCCCGGCTTATTTGTACCTGATGGAACTTTGCAACCGCTCATGTTTTGAGGCAGGATCGTGGCAGCGGGTCGCCATAGTGCACTTTTCCCGAGGGCATTACGATGAACATCTTCCTGCAACGCATCGCCGATCGCATTATCCGCGTGGGAAATCTCGCAATCACGGGACCGGACGGAACGACGAGCAATTTCGGCGATGGCAGCGGTGAAAAGGTACACCTCGTCATTCATACGCGCCGGGCGGAGCGGGCCATCACGCTTCACCCCTCGCTGGCGATTCCCGAAGCCTATATGGAGCAGGAACTGGATTTCGTCGAAGGTGACGTGCTTTCCTTCCTGCACCTCATCTATACCAATACCGGCATTTCCTGGGCTGAATCGACCTGGGGCAGGATGCTCAATTGGCTACGCCTGAAGGCGCGACCGCTCCAGCAGTGGAACACCGAGCGGCGCGCGCGGCGCAACATCCAGCGTCATTACGATCTGTCGGGTGACCTCTATCGACTCTTCCTCGACGACGACATGCAGTATTCCTGCGCCTATTTTGAACGCCCGAACATGACGCTGGAGGAGGCGCAGCTTGCGAAAAAGCGGCACATCGCCGCCAAGCTCAGGATCATGCCGGGCCAGACTGTACTCGACATCGGCTCGGGTTGGGGCGGCCTCGGCCTCTACATAGCCAAAACGTTCGAGACCGACGTTCTGGGCGTTACTCTTTCGACCGAGCAGCACCAGGTGTCGACCGAGCGCGCCCACGCCGCCGGACTGGAGCAGAATGTGCATTTCGAGCTGCGCGATTACCGCGACCTCTCGGAGCGCTTTGATCGCATCGTCTCGGTGGGAATGTTCGAGCACGTCGGGGTCACCCACTACAAGACCTTCTTTGACAAGTGCGCCCAACTGCTCAAGCCAGACGGCGTGATGCTGCTGCACACCATCGGCCGTGTCGGACCGCCGACCACGACCAATGCCTTCATTCGCAAGCATATCTTCCCGGGCGGCTATATCCCCGCGCTCTCGGAGATCATGCCGCATATCGAAAGATCCGGCCTGATGGTGACGGACGTCGAAGTGTTGCGGCTTCACTATGCCGAGACACTCAAAGCCTGGCGCGAACGCTTCATGGCCAATCGCGACAAGGTGAAGGAAATCTACGACGAGCGCTTCTGTCGCATGTGGGAATTCTACCTTGCGGGCTCTGAAGCCTCGTTCCGCTGGCAGGATCTGGTCAATTTCCAGCTCCAGCTAACCCGCAGGAACGACATTCTTCCCATGACGCGCGACTATATCGGCAAGAGCGAGAAGGCGATCGCCATGCACGAAATGGGCCACCAACCCGACCGGCTGATAGCGAAACCTGAAGTCGCCTCTGATGGGCGTCAGGCCGACAAGCAGCCGCGGCGCAGGAAGGTTTCCGGAAAGGGATAGGCTGGCACTTGCCATCGGCGGCGACCAAAAGGAATAAGGGTTCCGTCGTTTCGCGGAATCCTTGAATGTCCTGCCTGACCTACGCCGCCCCGTTCACCGAGATTAGCCGGGATCTGATCGGCTTCGCGCTCGGTTCGAAGGGGCAGGCATCATTTCCTCTCGCGCTGCGCGGAGTTGAACCGTGAATCTGCCCGCGCCGCTTCGCCAGGCGATCGATCGAGCATTGGAAAGAACGCCCCTGCCGGCGTTGCGGCAGGCGGCAAGTACGCTCTCCGAACGCTACCGCGGCGAAGTGCGCGACGGCCGCCTTCACATGGCCGATGACCTCGCCGTGAAGGCCTATCTTGCACAGCGCATGCCTGCGACCTATGCCGCCATCCGCGCCAGCCTTGGCGCACTGGCCGAGGCAAGACCGGACTTCCGCCCCAAAACCCTGCTCGACATTGGAGCCGGACCCGGCACGGCGCTGTGGGCCGTGGCCGATCTATGGCCAGGATTGGAGCAGGCAGTGCTGATCGAAGCCAGCGATGCTGCGCGCGCTACGGGCCGGGCGCTGGCGCAGGACTCCCTCAACATTCGTACCGACTGGGTGAAGGGCGACGCCACCCGCGGCCTGCCCACTTCGAAGCCGGCCGACCTCGTCACCATGGCCTATGTGCTGGACGAACTTGCCCCCTCGGAAGTTGCCCCACTGATCGACAGGATCTGGGCCGTGGCCGCGGATGCGGTGCTGATCGTCGAGCCCGGCACACCGGCAGGCTGGCGGCGCATCCTGGCCGCCCGCATGCAATTGATCAAATATGGCGCCCAGGTGGTCGCCCCCTGCCCGCACGATCTTCCGTGCCGGCTCGAGGGGTCTGATTGGTGCCACTTTTCCCGCCGCGTTGCGCGCTCGCGGCTGCATCGGCTGACCAAGGATGCGGACGTTCCATGGGAGGACGAAAAATTCGCATATCTGGCCGTTTCGCGACACTCCCGCGATGCTACCCGCAATCCGCGCGTTCTGGCGCCGCCGCGAGCCGGCTCCGGAAAGGTTTCGTTGAAGCTTTGCCAGCCGGATGGCCGAGCCGCCGAGCAGCTGTTCACCAAGCGCAATGGCGAGGGATACAAAATCGCGCGGCGGGCCGGATGGGGCGATTCGCTACAGCTCGACGCAGATTTGTGTTCTTGATATGTTCACGGCATTGAGTATGTTGGCTGGGGAGTCAACCGGAATCGCACAAGGAGAATAATGTCCTGTGGACGACGGGGCTCGCCTGTGAATCGCGGGAAGGATCGACATCCCGTTAGCTGCTGTTGCAGATAAGTCAGTACCGGGCGCCATCGACTCTGATAGCCACGATCCCGGCAAGGACGAAGAAGGGCAATGGCGGAAGCAGCAAGAA
>QGUU01000227.1 GCA_003242525.1 Pseudomonadota bacterium
ATCGTGCGCGAATTGCCGGTCAAGACACCCTACCGGCAGTGCCAGATCGCACCCTTTCTTGCCGATCTCGAGGAAGACCCCGCTGCGGCCGACATAGACAGGCCCGCCCTGCTGAGGACCCTGCGCGCCTATCTGGAGGCCAACGACCTGGAAGCAGACTGGGACAGCGTCAGCCGTGCCGATAATGTCATGCTCGTCAACGCCCTTTCGATGATGGCTCCTTATGGCGCGGCCGAGAAGCAGGCCCTGCTTGAGGCGCCGGACCTGAAGACCCGCGCAGAGACGCTGATTGCGATAACTGAAATGCTGCTGGCCCGCGATGCCGCTGATTTCGGCTCCAGCCTGCAGTGAAGGGCTTGCCATGGCAGAAGCGCCCAAACCCGCTGTCGATCCGAAAATGCTGGAACTGCTTGCCTGCCCCCTGACCAAGGGGCGGCTGGCCTGGGACGCGGAGCGCAATGAACTCGTCTCGAAGGCCGCCAGGCTTGCCTATCCCGTGCGTGACGGAATTCCGATCATGCTGCCTTCGGAAGCCCGGCGCCTGGGCGAGGAGAGCTGAGCCCGGCTGCGTATTCCTTGCCAGGACTATTGGAAGTTGCGACCTTTCGGCATTGCCTCGCGCGCCCTGCGCACCACTACCTCGGGGTCCTGATAAGGATCACCCGCTTCCTTCGCCGGACTCGCCTTTCCGCCTGCATCCGGCGCCCCGGCCTCATGCAGCATGCCGAGCCAGGAGGAAAGATCCTCCATGTCCTCTGCGACGATGTGAATGACATCGGGGGCGGATTGCAGCCGGCCGGTCACGCGAATGAATCTCGATCCCATGATGATCGGCAGGAGACGCGTGAAATCGCGTTTCCAGACGATGATGTTGGCAACCGTATCCTCGTCCTCCAGGGTAAGGAAAATGGCGTTGCCCTTGCCGGGGCGTTGCCGCACCAGGATGAGGCCGGCCACGGAAACCCGGCTGCCATTTGCAAGCGCTCCCAGCCTGATATTAGGCGTGATGCCGGCGCGGGCCAGGCGCTCGCGCATAAAGCGGACCGGATGCGCCTTGAGCGACATGCCAAGCGAGCGGTAATCGTGCAGCACATGCTCGCCAGGCGGCATGGCGGGGAGTTTCGTCTCCGGCTCGTTATCCGGCAAGGCGAGGCCTGGCCGGTCGAACAGCGGCAAGCGCTCGGCGGCGCTTTTTCGATCCAGCGCCTTGACCTCCCAGAGCGCGGCGCGACGGTCGAGCCCGATCGAACGGAAGGCATCAGCATTGGCGAGGCATTCGATTTCCCTCACGTCGAGCCCTGACCGCAGCCACACCTCGCGCACGGAACCATAACCTGTGCCGCGCCGCAGGACGAATGTCTTCATCCGCTCCTCCGACAGGCCCTTGACCTGGTTGAAGCCGAGCTGCACCGCGCGCATGGATTTTATCACCGGGCGCATCTCGGCATGGCGCGCCGCGACGCGGGTCGCATCGAACGCGCCCTCCACCAGTGTGCAGTCCCATTGGGATCTGTTGATGTCCACGGGCCGGACCTCGATGCCGTGGTCCTGCGCGTCGCGTATGAGCTGGGCGGGTCGATAGAACCCCATGGGCTGCGAATTCAGGATCGCGGCGCAGAAGACATCCGGATAGAAGGTCTTGAACCAGCAGGAGGCATAGACCAGCAGGGCAAAGGAGGCGGCATGGCTTTCGGGAAAGCCATAGTCGCCAAAACCTTCTATCTGGCCGAAGCAGCGTTTGGCGAACTCTTCCGAATATCCGTTCTCCACCATGCCCCGGATGAAATCCTGCCTGTGGCCCTCGATCGTGCCGTTGCGCCGGAAGGTTGCCATGGACCGCCTCAGTTGGTCGGCCTTTCCGGGCGTGAAACCCGCTGCATCTATGGCAATCTTCATCGCCTGTTCCTGGAACAGCGGCACGCCCAGCGTCCTTTCCAGGATCGCCTTCAGCACGGGGCTGGGATATTCAATCTTTTCGAGACCCATGCGCCGGCGCAGATAGGGATGCACCATGTTTCCCTGAATCGGACCGGGGCGAACGATCGCCACCTCGATCACGAGATCGTAGAATTCGCGAGGCTTCAGCCTCGGCAGCATCGACATCTGCGCGCGCGATTCGATCTGGAAGACGCCGATCGTGTCGGCACGGCAGATCATGTCGTAGACATGCCTGTCCTCCTTCGGAATTGTCGCCAGAGTGATTGGCCGGCCATGCTCGTCGCGAACCCGATAGTGGTTTTCCAGGAGCGTGAAGGCGCGCTTCAGGCATGACAGCATGCCCAGCGCCAGCACATCGACCTTGAGCAGGCCCACGGCATCCAGATCGTCCTTGTCCCACTCGACCATCCTGCGCTCGGGCATGGCCGTTTTCATGATCGGAACGATCTCGTCGAGCCGGTCCTTGGTGATGACGAAACCGCCGACATGCTGCGACAGGTGCCGGGGGAATCCCATGATCTCGTTGGCAAGGTCGATGACATGGCGGGAAATGGCCTGTTTCGGGTCGAGTCCCCCGGCGCGGGCCTCCTTCTCGCCGATCGCGGAATGCCAGCCCCAGACTGAGCCGGAAAGGGCGCTTCGCGCATCCTCCGAAAGCCCCATCGCCTTGCCCACTTCGCGCAGCGCCGAGCGGCCGCGATAGGAAATCACTGCCGCGGCCAGCGCCGTGTGCTTGTGGCTGTATTTCTCATAGATATAGGCGATGATCCTGTCGCGATGCTCATGCTCGAAATCGACATCGATATCGGGTGGCTCATCCCGCTCGGTCGAAATGAAGCGCCCCAGGAGCAGGTCCACTTTCATCAGGACCGGGTCGACCTCGGTTATGCCGAGACAGAAGCAGACGATGGAATTCGCCGCCGAGCCCCGCCCCTGGCACAGCACGTTGACGTCGGCGGAGCGGGCATAGCGCACGATGTCGTATACGGTGAGGAAATAGCGCGCATATTTCTTCTGTGCGATGAGCGCCAGCTCCTCCGGTATGAGCTTTTGAATCTTCTCGGGAATGCCGCCCGGATAACGACGCTTCGCGCCCTCCCAGGTCAGCCGTTCCAACTCGGTTTGCGGATCGAGCCCTTCCTCGTTCGTCTCCTCCGGATAGTTGTGATGAAGTTGCGAGAGCGAAAAATGCAGTTCGGACTCGAAGCGCAGCGTCTCCTCAAGCGCCTCCGGGTAACGGCAGAAAAGCCGCGCCATTTCAGCAGGTGGCTTCATGTAGCGCTCGGCATTCGCCTCCAGTGCGAAACCTGCCCTGGCAACGGTGGTGTTGAGACGAATCGCCGTCAGCACGTCCTGTAACGGCCGGCGTTCACATGAATGATAGAGCACGTCATTGGTCGCCATCAGCGGCATTTGCGCTGCTTCAGCCAGTGCCGCCGCCTTGTCCAGCCGGAAGTGATCGTCACCCCGGTAGGCCGGCGCCACTGCAAGGCGAATATTGCCGCCGAACCGGTGTCTCAGTCCGCGCAGCAGGGCCAGCGTCGTTTCTTCCCCGGCGGCAAGATCGGGCAGGACCGCCAGCGACATGCAATCACCCCATTCGAAAAGATCGGCCCGTCTGAGAAGCGTGGCGCCCTTTTCGGTTTCGTCGCGCAAATTGGCCTGGGTCAACATGCGGCACAGATGCCCCCAGCCGGCGCGGTCCTGCGGATAGGCGAGAATATCGGGCATGCCGTCGCCGAAGACGAGGCGGCAACCCGGATGATAGGGCAGATGGACCGTGCGCAGCGATTTACCGGGGTTCTTCTTGTCCTGAATCTGGATGGTTTTCGCCTGGCTCCAGGCGCGCACCACACCGGAGACCGTATTTCGATCGGCCAGCCCCATACCGGCATAACCGAGCAGGCAGGCGGTCACCACCAGTTCCTCGGGCCGTGACCCCCCGCGCAGAAGGGAAAAGTTCGACTGGACGCCGAACTCGACATAGGCCGGCTTGCAGGGCGTGTTGCGGGGTGGCTCTGGCGTCATGCGAACATGCCATGCAGGAACCAGCACGGCGCCTGTTCCGTCGCGCCGTAAAGCCCCTGCCGAAAAAGCCAGTAGCGGCGACCTTCCGTGTCCTCGACGCGATAGTAGTCGCGTGTCAGGCGCGCCGTCTTTTCCAGGCCGGCCCGGCGCCGGCGCTCCTCGCGTTCTACATCCGACTCGCCCTCTTTGCCTTCAACTTCGGGAAGGTCCTCCAGCCACCATTCGGGGCTGATCCGTTCCGGCCCTTCCGCACGCGCGATGCGGTATTGCGCGCGCCGCCAGCGGAAATTGAGCGGGGGGCCCTCAGGCACCTCCGCCACGACCTCGACGGGCTCGGGCCGGTACAGGAGACGCAGCGGCCTCTCAGCCTCCAATGGCATGGAATGTGCCAGCCCGGTTGCGACGGAGGTCACCATCCGGGCCGAAAGCGTAACGGCTCTTTCGGGCAGGTGACTGGCGACGGCAACGGGCCGGCGGAGAACATCGCGCCCGAGCCGGGCGCGGACACGGTCCACGAACTGCGCAAGACCTGTCTCGGCACTATCCATTTCCTCGCCGAAATCCGCCTGCCGGGCCGGCATCGGGCCCTTCGATTCCACCGACAGCCTGACGAGATCGAATCCGCAACCGGCGTCGAGGCTGGCGCCGGCTGCGGCGAGCCGTTCGCGGAAAAGCC
Organism: Pseudomonadota bacterium; assembly: GCA_003242525.1. Lineage (GTDB taxonomy): Bacteria > Pseudomonadota > Alphaproteobacteria > Rhizobiales > Rhizobiaceae > Mesorhizobium. Next base: position 4,643 of record QGUU01000227.1, read on the forward strand.
CGGCGATCCTGTCCGGTTCGCGAGCGGGTCGGGACAAGCCGACGGAAAGCCGGGCCACGACACCATCTACGCGAAACAGCTGGAGTTGCAGGCCGAGAGCGCCGGCCTCCCGCCTCTCCAGCGACTGCCGCAACGAATCGGCCAGCAGCAGGACGATCCGCTCGATATCCCCGGTCTCCATGATGGGTTCGGCCAGCCGGCGCTCGGCCGACAGTTCCGGCACGGGCAGACGCGGCGACAGCGCCTCGTCGAGCCGGCCGAGAGCCTGGTCGAGCCGCAGCGCCAGTTCCTTGCCGAAACGGCGAACCAGCGGTGCGCGCGGGGCGGCCATGACCGCGCCTATCCTGTGAAGTCCCACGCTGTCGAGCCCATTGAAGACCGTCGCTTCAAGGCGCAGGGCCGCGGGCGGCAGGGGGGCAGGCAAATGGGCCCCCGCCCCGGAGGGACCACAGAAATTTCCGCAAAAACGGGGGG
>QGUU01000228.1 GCA_003242525.1 Pseudomonadota bacterium
GTCGAACCACGACCCATGGGCAACGAAAACATGACCGCCGCACCTTCCGGCACCTTTACCACCGCAGATGGCCTGCTCAATATTGCCGCCAACAAGCAGGAACAGTTCATTACGCTATGCGGCCTGATCGGCCGGCCCGAACTGGCCGAGGACCCTCGCTTCGCCGAGCGCGAGACGCGCAAGAAGAACCGCGCGGCCTTGAAGGCGCTGATCGAGGAAGCTTTGGCGCGAAAGACCGCCGCCGAATGGGAAAGGGAATTCAACCGGGCGGGCGTCCCCGCGGGACGGGTTCTGTCCATTCCCCAGGTGCTGGCCGAGGAACAGGTGCGCAGCCGGGCTCTGACAACCGAATTTGAGAATGTCCCCGGCATGAACCGACCCCTCACCGTGGTGCGCGGCGGCTTCCTCGTCAACGGCCAGCCGCCTCTGCCCGCGGCCCCTCCACCAGCGCTTGGCGAACACATGGAGGAAGTATTTGAAGAGCTGCCAAACGCGCGGGAACGAGCCTATGAATGAGGTGAAAAAAACCGGCCGGGCTCGCGCAGAAGAATGGTGGCAGACGTCCATCATAGAAATGATGCCGGGCGTCATCCGTCTGCGTGGCTACGAGATCCAGGACTTGATCGGCCGCATATCTTTCCCGGCGATGATCTGGCTGATGCTGCGCGGCGAGTTGCCGCGAGACGAACAGGCCGAATTGCTGGGCATAGCCCTGGGAGCGGCCGTCGACCACGGACCCCAGGCGCCATCGATCGCAATCGCACGCATGGCCGCAACCTGCGGAGTCGGGATAAACGGCGCCATGGCCTCTGCCATCAACGTGCTGGGTGATGTGCATGGCGGCGCCGGCGAACAGGCGCTCGCCTTTTTCGGCGATATCGCCGTGGCGATGGACGGCGGTACAGCTATCGAAGATGCGGTTTCCGCGCAGTTGGACAGGTTTTTCGCCGAGACGAAAGGCTATGTGCCAGGCTTCGGCCACCGATTCCACCCAGTTGACCCGCGCGCGCCGAGACTTCTGGAAGTGACACGAGATTTCGCCGCACGCGGCGTTGTTGCAGGCCGTTTCGCGGATATTGCCGAGGCGGTCGAGTCCGGCATCGCTCGCAGGAAGGGAAAGCACATCCCTCTCAACATTGATGGCGCCACTGCTGTCATTTATGGCGAACTCGGCTTTCCACCGCCGCTTACGCGCGGGCTTTTCGTTCTGTCGCGTTCGGTGGGCATATTGGCGCATGCCTGGGAACAGACCGAACAAGGCGGACGCAACAAGGGACCATTGCCGCGCGAGTGGCTCTGGGCCTATACGGGCACGCCAGCTCGTCCCCTCACGGACCTGCCGGACTGACGACCTCTGCAGCCCAGGCTAGGGAATGTCTTCCGGCCTGCGGCCGGGACGGCTCCGATAGGGAGGTAACGACCAGCCGAAGCGCAACGCACCGCCGCGTACCGCAAAGGCGGCGGCAAAACCCGTAATGCTCGATACCGGCGACGGCAGCCCCGCCAAGGTTCCGCCGGTGTAGAGGACGGCGCCGGCAAGAGCGGCACTGACATAGATTTCGGGCCGTAGCAGTACCGACGGCTCGCCCGCCAGCAGGTCGCGCAATATGCCGCCAAAGGTCGCCGTCATCATGCCCATCACGATCGCCAGCACCGGCGAACCGGTGATCGCAAGGGCCTTCTCCGCGCCCATTACGCAAAAGGCGGCTACGCCGATGGCGTCGAGCCAAAGCAGCAGACGGTAACGCGACTCGATCCGTGGCGAAGCAAAGAATACCACGACCGCAACAGCCGCACAGATCAGCACATAATCACGGTTCCCGACCCAGAAGACAGGGACGGCGAGAATGAGGTCGCGAAGCGTGCCGCCGCCCACGCCCGTCACCCCCGCGAGGAAGAGAAAGCCGATAATGTCCAGTTCCTTGCGGGAAGCGGCCAGCGCACCGGTGGCCGCGAAAACGGCGACGCCTGCGTAGTCGAGGGCGGTAACGAAGTTCATGCGTGCGCCGGTACCCCGTGCCAGGACGATGGCAGGCCAGTTGGGGCTGCCAGGCTGCTTTCGTCAAGCGCCAACGATGGTTGTCCGCGATCGCAGGGGCTTGCTACCGGCCTGCGGGTGCGACGCTCAACCGTGCGCCCTACGCATCGTTCGCTGGCTCCCCGACAGACTCTTCGGCCGCCTGGTCCGACTTGACCGGCGCGTCCTGCCTGGGCCCGCCCTTGGAGACGCCGACCATGGCCGGGCGCAGGACTCGCTCGCCGATCGAATAACCCGGCTGGACGACCTCGATCACCATGCCCGCCGGGACATCGGCATTGGGCACTTCGAACATGGCCTGATGGAAATTCGGGTCGAATTTTTGGCCCTTGGGATCGAGTTTCTTCACGCCATGCCGCTCCAGCGCCGCAAGCATGGAGCGCTCGGTGATCTCGACGCCTTCGATAAGCGCCTTGAAACCAGCATCGTCCGAAGCCTTGGCCTCGGCCGGGATGGCATCGAGCGCACGGCGCAGGTCATCCGCGACCAGAAGCATGTCGCGCGCAAAATTGGTTATGCCGTAGGCGCGGGCATCCTGAATGTCGCGAGCGGTGCGACGGCGCAGGTTTTCCATGTCTGCGGCCGCGCGCAGCGCCTTGTCCTTCAGTTCCTCGTTTTCCTTGAGAAGCCGGACCAGCGCCTCGTAGTCGCCTTCAACAGCCCCTTCGGCGCGCTCGCTTTCGGCTTCCTTCGCCTCGTTCTGGTCGGGCGCGTGTTCGTCCTTTAAATCATCGCTCATCGCGTCTTCCCGTCACCACGGTTGATCTGGAGTTGAGCCCGATATCGAGGTTCGCAGTGCAAAAATCAAGGCCGCGGCCCACACGGCAGCGATGGGCTGTGTTTACGGTTTAATTCAAATTTTACCGTAATGGACGCTTGCACTTGCGACAATTGTGCAATGCGGGAACCATTGCGGGATCGGGGGAGTTTCGCAACCGACTGAATGGAACCCGAAGCAATGGCCCAGAAAACAGCGGAAAGGCAGAGGCGTGTGGCCTCGAATCTCCGCCGTCATATCGGCGAAAGGTCGACCGCTCGTTTCCTGCAAACCTTGCCGGCCTTCAAGGTGGTGGAAGAAATGCCCCGCCACCTCAAGTTCCTTCTTGAGAAACTTGAGGCTGCGGAAAAGGGGCACACCAAGGTTTCCCGCTAGGCTGGTGGCTTTGCTTGCTGGCCACCAGCCCTACGCAGGCTTTAAGCGGCTTGGCGCTCGTGGCGCATTAGCGTCTCCCCATGGCGGATTTCAGTGCCGAGCACCTTCAGGCATTCCTGCATGAATGCTGCCAGTCCTGGCCACCCCTTGGCCGATACCAGGTTGCCGTCTACATGCGCGCCGTCCGGCGGAACATCGATATATTTTCCGCCCGCCAGCGTAACCTCGGGTTCGCAATATTGCAGGGCGGCCACCTCACGGCCGCGCACTACGCCATCCACCGCAATGAGGATCTGCACTCCGTGGCAAATGGTGAAAATCGGTTTGCCGGTCTCATGGAAGTGCCGCACGATTGCCTGGACGCCCTTGTCGATGCGGATATATTCCGGTCCACGCCCGCCGGCGCAATAGACCGCATCATATTCCTCCGGCCGGACCTCCGAGAAGGTCTTGTTCAAATAATAGTCGTGGCCGAGTTTTTCCGTGTAGGTCTGGTGGCCTTCAAAGTCGTGCAAGGAGGTCTTGATGACGTCTCCTGCCTTCTTGCCGGGACACACGACATGAACGGTGTGACCGACCGCATGCATCGCCTTTTCGAAGACGAAGATTTCATATTCCTCGCTGAACTCGCCCACCAGCATGAGAATTTTCTTGCCGGCCATCTTATCCTCCCTGAAACCGGATTTATTCGTCTCTCGAAATAATTCGAGAAATCCTATTCCGGTTTTTTCAAAGCGTCAAATCTGGCCTTACCAGTTTACAGGCTAAGACACATCTCACGTCGGAAAACGGTCAAATATTTACCAACTGCCTCCATTTTTGGTCCAGCCAGCATGGAACCGAAACCGCGCACGGCCGGACAAGCATGACCGTGCGCCGGCGAAGGGCGATCAGATCGCAGGCAGGCGCCGCCAGGAATATTTGCCGGCCCTGGCCGCCGGCCTTGCGGCGGGCTGGTTGTATACGGGCAGGTCATCGATGCGGCCTTCTTCCAGCCGTCGCAGCAAGACCGGATGCGACACTTCAAACTGATCGAAGCCGACGCGCAGCATGTGCGACAACTGGTCGACCAGAACCTGGCCAGTGGCGCGGATGGCGCCTGCATAGCGATAGCGGCTGCGCAGCAACTCGGCCTTGGAGAAGGAGCGGCCGTCATTGAAAGCGGGAAATGACAGCGCGACAAGGGGAATGTCGCCAAGGATGTCGACTATCGCGTCAAGCCGCTCGCCCGGCTGCAGGTGAATGCCCAACCTGTTCTTCATGGAAACGCGCAAGTGCGGGTCGAGATCAAGGAATATCTGCATTGGCAAGATGACGCCGAAGCCGCCCGGCAGCTCGTCGATGCTCTCTGCGTGAATCCAGTTATCCTCGCGGAAACCTTGCGGGGTCCACAGCCGGTAGGACGGCGTTTCTGTTTGTGGCTTTGTATCGGTCATGCGAGAAAGCATATGGCAACTTCACAGGGTTCGGAAAAAATACACGATCGCGCGACATCAGGAGGTGCTGGAAAGCGAAGCCTCCAGGCCGGCAAGATGGATGCCGCACTCAGTCTTGGTCTTTCCTTCCCAACGGCCGCCACGGGCATCTTCTCCAGGCTGCACCGGCTTCGTGCAGGGGAAACAGCCGATCGACAGATAGCCATAGGCAACCAGCGGGTTCTCGCGCAGCCTGTGCGCGCGCATATATTCCGCCTGGTCGGCCGTCGTCCAATGGGCGAGCGGGTTAATGCGTATGCGAGGGCCGACCGCCTCGAACACTGGCAGGGTCGCGCGTGTCGCCGCCTGAAAACGCTTGCGGCCGGTAAACCACGCCCGGAATGGTGCAACGCCACGACTGTCCTTTATACACACCTGAGGCTCCGGCGAAAAAGAGAGGTGGAGAGCGCGGAGAGCGGCGAAGCATTAAAAAAAACAAGAA
>QGUU01000229.1 GCA_003242525.1 Pseudomonadota bacterium
CCGCGGCCTTTCGCCGCCTCGATGAAAACCTTCAGATTGGCGCGCGCCTGCGCCTGGCCGACGAACTCATCGAGGGTTTGCGGGCGCAGCGTCTGGTCCAGGTCCTCGCCGCGTTTTTCCGACGAGATGAGGCGGGGTACGGTCATGACGACAGGCAATCCATTCCGGCCGCCGCCTTCGCGGCCGCTTCGATGGCGGAATATGGCACCGTGGCGCCGGGTCCGAGCCTGCGCGACACCGTCACCCGGCCACTTCTGGAAATTCTGGTTTCGATGCCCATCGCAGGAACTTTCCGGATTCTCTCAACTGTAGAATAATGTAAACGACGCCTGCCAGCTAATGGCCTTATCGCGCCAGCTCCTTGAGACCCAGTCTTATCAGCTTTGCAGAATCAGCCCCATCTCCTGCCGCCTTCAACGCGGCGGCGACGGCATTGGCTGCAGTGTCGCGGGAATAGCCAAGGTTCACCAGCGCCGAAACTGCATCGGCCACGGGCGCCGGAGCCATGCCCTCGCCGATATCCTGCTTGAGGCCGATCGTGCCGGACGCCTCACCCGCCAGGGCAGGGGCCTTGTTCTTGAGTTCGGTGACGATACGCTCGGCCACCTTCCTGCCGACGCCCGGGGCCCGGCTTACCATGGCGATGTCGCGAAGGGCGATGGCGTTGGCAAGGTCGGACGGCGACAGCGTCGAAAGCACGGACAGCGCCACCTTCGCCCCGACGCCTTGCACATTGTTCATCAGAAGACGGAACCACTCGCGCTCCAGCGTCGTCTGGAATCCGTAAAGACGGATCATGTCCTCCCGCACATAGGTTTCGATATGGAGCACCATTGCCTCGCCGGGCGAGGGCAGCGCGGCCAGTGTGCGTGTGGGGCAAAAGACGAGGTATCCCACTCCATGCACATCTATGATGCAGTAATCCTCGCCGATCTCGTCCAGCGTGCCCTTGAGCTTGCCGATCATGGATGGGTATCCGAATTAATGGGCTGAACAGCAGGATAATGCGTCCCGCAAGGTGGCTGATGCCGAATGCCTGCCTGTCCTGCCAAGGCAGCGGGGACCAGAAGCCTTGCGAGGCAATAGCGATGGCGGGAACGGGTCAGGGGCATGGCAGCTCCGGCCAGCTCGCGGCAGCCAGCCGGTAGGCCAGGCTCTGCCGGTGATGCGCATGGCAGATGGCGATGGCCAGTGCATCGGCCGAGTCGTCGCCGTCGAAGGAGGCCTTCGGCAAAAGCACCTTGACCATGGTCCGGATCTGCTTCTTGTCACCATGGCCCACGCCGATCACGGCCTTCTTGACGGCATTGGGCGCATATTCGGCCACGGCGAGCCCCGCGCGGGCCGGCACGAGCATGGCGATGCCGCGCGCCTGGCCGAGCTTAAGGGTTGCGGTGGCATCCTTGTTCACGAAGGTCTGTTCCACGGCGGCTTCGTGCGGCGCCGAGCGCTCCAGCACTTCAGTGAGCCCGTCATATAGCTGGCAAAGGCGCGTTGCGAGCGATGCCTTGTCGTCGGAACGTACTGTGCCGGCGGCGACGAAGCGCAGCGAATTGCCGGCGCTCTCCACGATGCCCCAGCCGGTGCGCCTGAGGCCCGGATCTATGCCGATGATGCGAATCGCCTGCTGCATGTTACCGAGTGTACCTACCCGGCCGAGCCATGCCACCAGGATGTGAACAAACAGGAAACGATATAGACTTCAGCCGCGGCCGAAGGCGGTGTGGAGAAGCGTGATCTGGTCCGAAACGGGGTTCGGCCGGCGCGCCGCAGCCTGAAGCGCGGACAGGCTGCCGTTGCCGTAGATTTCCTCGTCCATGCGGCGAACCAGGGCCTGCAGCCTGAGCGAACGGGTAACCAGGCTGACGAAGTCCTCGGGCAGTTCGCTCCAGCCGGCTGCGTCCTCATGGGCGGATGCGGTGTCCAGCCGGACCTTGGCCTTTTCGGCGGCCACCTGGTCGCGGGTCATCTCGCCGGAATTGGCCGCCCTCTGCAAAAGGAGCCAGGAAGCGATCTGCATGAGACGTGTGGTCAGCCGCATGGATTCCGCAGCGTAGAGGGTTGCGGCAAGCCGCGAAAGCTTCCTCGCCTCTATCCGGCCCTTGCCGTCGAGATACTCCGCCGCCTCCTCAACCAGGCCCATGCCTTCCTTGTAGAGCGGCTTGAAGGAGTCGGAAAAAATCCGGCGCTCGGCCAGTTTAACCGGCGTGCTCGTTCCTCTCGAAGTTTCGCTCATTTTCCAGTTCCGTCTGAACCTGCTGATTCGACGCCGCCACGGGCCGCACACTACACAATGCAGGCTGGAAAATGCGCCCGGCGCGCAGCGAAGGCAAGCACATGTTTAACAAACGGTTAACGTGCAGCCGCGATCCGCGACAGATAAAAAAAGAGCCGCGAAAAAGCGGCTCTCAGGAGTTTAACAGGGAGGCGTCAAACAAAGTGGCTCCAACCACTCGGTAAGAATCCAGATCACTGGATGGGCACAGTAAGCGCCCGTAAGGGTAAACAAAGCCTTAACGGGGCCAGGATTTTTTTAGCGGCTCGTCCCACCGGATCGCCCGAATTGACGCTTACCGCGACGCTGTCATGCCGTCCTGTAAATGGCCGGAATCGCGATGAAGGCGAACAGCAGCATGGCTGCGTAAAAGCAGATCGACCCCAAGGCGGTGACAGCCTCCATCGCCGTATTGCCTGCCATCAGGAAAAACAGGCCAACCACAAGCAGGATACCGCTGACCGCAGTGAGCCAGAAATGAACCCTGGCCAGCATCCCGCCGGCGGCGGCCGGGACAAGATGGTAGAAGAAGGCGAAGACTGAGGACATGAGCCATCCCGCCACCATGATATGCGCGTGAGTCGTCATCTGGCTATGATCGTGGCTTATGGCCATGTACAGCCCAACCGCCATGCCGCACAGCGCGTAGATTATCGCCAAGGTAAAGAAGTTTCGTGCCACCCCTTGCATTTTCTCCCCCTCCGAGAGTGCTAGTGAAATCCGGTTCGTGAAAAACAGATTAAGCGTTTGTGCCCCGATGCAGATGAGGCAACGCTCCGTCCCCTCCCAGTACCGGCGCGACATTTTAGCAGAATGTAAACGACGGATGTACGGGGAAGACGAAATCCCTGCCGTTTTTTTGAGGGGCGGGCCGAGGCGACCGCGAGGGCGCCGCGACCCGGCGGTCTCAGATGCTGCCGGCCATCTCGCGCAGCCGGAACTTCTGAATCTTGCCGGTCGAGGTCTTCGGTATCTCGGCAAAGATGATGGCCTTGGGACACTTGAAGCGCGCAAGCAGCTTGCGGCAATGCTCGATGATTTCGGCCTCGGTGGCCAGCTTGCCCGGCTTCAGCTCAACATAGGCGATGGGCACCTCGCCCCATTTATCGTCCTTGCGGGCGACGACCGCGCAGGCGGCAATTGCGGGATGGCGGTAAAGCGCGTCCTCCACCTCGATGGAGGAAATGTTCTCACCGCCTGAAATGATAATGTCCTTGGACCGGTCCCGGATCTGTATATAGCCGTCCGGGTGCATGACGCCGAGATCGCCGGAATGGAACCAGCCGCCGGCGAAGGCCTCTTCAGTGGCTTTCCTGTTCTTCAGGTAGCCCTTCATGACGATGTTGCCCCGGAACATCACCTCGCCCATCGTCTTGCCGTCGGCCGGAACTTTCTGCATCGTCTCGGGATCGATGACAGCCAGTTCCTCCAGTGCCGCATAGCGGACGCCCTGGCGTGCTTTCCTGGCCGTGCGCTCCTCCTTGTCGAGCGAATCCCATTCGGCGTGCCATTCGTTGACGACGGCCGGCCCGTAGGTCTCCGTCAGCCCGTACAGGTGATTGACGGCGAAACCGGCATCAGCCATCGCCGACAGCACGGCCTCGGGCGGAGGCGCCGCAGCGGTGCTGAAGGTCACGGTCTGCGCAAAGGCGCGGCGCTCCTCCTCGCTCGCATTGATGAGCAGGGACATGACGATCGGCGCGCCGCACAGATGTGTCACGCCATGATCTGCGATGGCGTCGTACATCGGCTTTGCCCGCACCCAGCGCAGGCATACATGCGTGCCTGCCTGCACCGCCAGCGTCCAGGGAAAGCACCAGCCATTGCAGTGGAACATGGGAAGCGTCCAAAGATAGACGCAATGCTTGCCCATGCCCGCATGAATGGTGTTGGTGTAGGCCATGAGCGCCGCGCCGCGATGGTGATAGACGACGCCCTTGGGGTTGCCGGTGGTGCCGGAAGTATAGTTGAGCGAGATGGCATCCCATTCATCGTCGGGCATCGACCATGCGAAGTCCTCGTCGCCGGTGCTGACAAAGTCCTCGTAGTCGATGGTGCCGATATTTTCGCCCTTGGGGTAGGGTGCATCCGCCCCATATTCCGGATCGTCGAAATCGATCACCAGCGGCCGGACGCTGGCGAGCGACAGCGCCTCCTTGACGACGCCGGAAAATTCGCGATCCACGATCAGCACCTTCGTGCCGGCATGGTCGAGCTGGAAGGCGATTATGGCGGCGTCGAGCCGGGTATTCAGGCAATGCAGCACCGCCTTGACCATAGGCACGGCGAAATGCGCTTCCAGCATGGGCGGCGTATTGGAGAGCATCACCGTCACCGTGTCGCCCCTGCCCACACCGTTCTTCGACAGCGCGGAGGCCAGCTTCAGCGAGCGGCGCCAGAAGGTTCGGTAGTCTGTTCGCTGTCGCCCGTGGATGATGGCAACATGGTCAGGGAACACTTTCGCAGCACGCTCCAGATAGGAGATCGGCGTCAGCGGCTGGTAGTTGGCAGGGTTCTTGTCAAGGTCGACGTCGTAGGGACTGGCCATCCCGTCCTCCGAAATTCAGGATCGCCGTTTAAGCACAAGGTGGCGACAAGGTCATCTTCTACAACAGTGCCGCACCTTCGTCCCACATCAGTTTTCGAGACGGCAGGCACATCGGCGTGCAGACGACAGGATAGAGATCCAGCCCGCTTGCGCCTGACGGTCGCAGCGCCCGCAAGCCTGCCGGGTTGGCAGGGCCAGGCCGGCCACGAGACTGGGCGAGCGGGCCGCGCCGCGCTGTTCAAGCGCGGCGCTTTCCTCTATGCCGCATTGCA
>QGUU01000230.1 GCA_003242525.1 Pseudomonadota bacterium
TCACTGCGCCCGATGCCATGAGTTCGAGGCACGCTTCCAGCAGGCATTTTTCGGTGAAAGGATCGCCCACCTGCACGGTCGGGCGCTTTTCCTCGATGCTGTCGTCGAATTCTGCGGATGCCATGGTGGCGCCGCCAACGCCGTCGCGCCCGGTCTTGGCGCCAAGGTAAACTACCGGCAGGCCCACACCTTCGGCCTTGGAGTAGAAAATGGCGTCCGTCCTTGCGATGCCGGCGGCAAAGGCATTGACGAGGATGTTGCCGTTGTAGCGGGCATCGAAATTGACCTCGCCTCCCACGGTCGGCACGCCGAAGGAATTGCCGTAGCCGCCTATGCCGGAGACCACGCCCGCTACCAGGTGTCGGGTCTTGGGATGGCCTGGATCGCCGAAGCGCAAGGCGTTCATGGCCGCTACCGGCCGCGCGCCCATGGTGAAGACGTCGCGCAATATGCCGCCCACGCCGGTAGCTGCGCCCTGATATGGTTCGATATAGGATGGATGGTTGTGGCTCTCCATCTTGAAGACCACGCAGTCGCCGTCGCCGATATCCACCACGCCGGCATTCTCTCCCGGGCCCTGGATCACGACATCGCCCTTGGTAGGCAATGTCCGTAGCCACTTCTTCGACGATTTGTAGGAACAGTGTTCGTTCCACATGGCCGAGAAGATGCCGAGTTCGGTGAAGGTCGGCTCGCGCCCGACCAGTTCCAGGATGCGCTGGTATTCGTCCGGTTTCAGCCCGTGCGCGGCAACGAGTTCCGGCGTGATCGGCACATTGTTGGAAATTGTCATCGAAAAGGTCGTTTCCAGCTTCGGTGTCGGCGTCCTATTAGCGTATGGACGGAGCGGTTACAGCCCCTGCAAGCCGGAGAAAGTGACCACAAGCCGAGGTAATGGCCATCAACTGTGCCGGTTTGTCCACAGCCCGAAGGCGATCACGTAGAGATAGGCGAACAGCTCCAGCGTTTCCTCGGTGCCCAGCAGGCCCCAATGTTCGGCTGCCTCTGCCGCCACGAGCAGAATGAAGGCCACCCACATCGGCCAGAACCTGTCGAGATGCTTCCGTGAGAGCGTGACGCGCCAGTGCTGTCGTCGCGGCCATAGAGACACGGCGGCAATAACCAGGGCCAGGCCGACGGTAACGTTCTTCCACATCTGCGTCGGAAAGCAGATTCCGCCTCCATAGACGGCGCTGTCGCAGCGCGGCGTTTCGCGCACCATTGCGTTGATCAGCAAAAATGCGATTACGATACAGACAGCGCTGACGGGATCGTTGGACCGGGCAGCGCGATAGGCGAACACAAGCAGCGATATACCGAGAGCGACCAGTTCCGGCGTCTCCACCACCCCGTTTTCGTCGAAAAGCCTCGCTTCCAGTGCCGGGTAGCGATCAAACCAGAGCCCGATGAGAAGCGCGATGAAGAAAAGCAGCAAGCCGGCGGCGAGCCAGGGCAGGGCCTTGGGATAGACGATTCGGGTTGTTGGCGCTCCATGCATATCGTCGTTCTTCAGGCTTGGGCTGCTTCCTTGTGACTCCGGGGGTGTCTTGCAAAGTCCGCGACAAGCCACCATGGGCGGGCCTTGTCTGGCTTGCTGAGGGTTGCCCGCTAGCCGGTTGAGGAGCAACTGCCTCCTCCTCCTTGCCAGCGTGCAATGTCGGCGGCGATTCGTCCGGAAAGGGGGCCGTCCATGAGCGGTCCGAACACCTCCACCCGGCTGGAATTCCCGGTTGCCTGGACCACCAGAAGCGGCCTGCCACCATAATGTTTGGCCGGCACCAGAAGGAAACGTGGCGTGCCGCCGAAATTGTTCAGCTCATTGGCCATCTGGTACTCTTTGAAAGCCGGGTCTCTGGAAGCGAACCAGCATTTGTGTGCAGCGATCGCGACCTGTTCCATGGCCCGCAGCGAAGCGCTCTTGCCCCCGCTGCCACCGGAATTGTTGTAGGTCTTCGACTGGCAGCCGGCGAGCGCGAGCATAGAGGCTGCAAAAATGGCAATGGCGGCTGCGAAGCGGTTCGTCATGCGGTCACCGGGCCGATTCGATTGTGATTGGCGGTAAGGGTTTCAGACTTTTTGGAGGTACGCCAGCGCCGAAAGGACAGGTCAGGCCGCCATCCCAAGGACACTCTCGAACAGGAGGCGGCCGTCCGTGCCGCCATGCGCAGCCTCAATCAGGTTTTCCGGGTGCGGCATGAGGCCGAGCACATTGCCCCTGTCGTTGATGATCCCGGCAATGTCGTTGATCGAGCCGTTTGGATTGGTGCCTTCTGCGTAGCGAAACACCACCTGGCCTTCGCCCTCGATGCGTGCCAAGGTTTCCGCATCTGCAAAATAATTGCCGTCGTGATGCGCTACTGGGCAACGGATAATCTGGTGCTGCCGGTAGCCGCGCGTGAATGCCGTGTTGGCGTTGGCTACCTGGAGCTTGATCTCGCGGCAGACGAACCTGAGCGAGGCATTGCGCATCAGAACGCCCGGCAGCATACCCGCCTCGAGCAGGATCTGGAAACCGTTGCACACGCCCAGCACCATTACGCCCTGCGCTGCCTTCTCTGCCACCGCCCGCATCACCGGCGAGCGCGCGGCGATCGCCCCGCAGCGCAGATAGTCGCCGAATGAGAAACCTCCCGGAATGGCGATCAGGTCGACGTCGGGAATTTCCGTGTCCGTCTGCCAGACCGTTACAGGGGGCTGGCCGGAGATCTTGGTCAGCGCCGCGATCATGTCACGGTCGCGATTGAGGCCGGGGAGCAGGACGACAGCGGATTTCATTTCGGCTCGCAGGGGTTCCGGGGCTCCGGCGGCTTGGCGCATTGTGCCGGCGCCCAGCCTTAGCTAATGGCGACGCTATAGTTCTCTATGACCGTATTCGCCAACAGCTTTTCGCACATGGCCTCAAGGTCCGTCTGGGCCTTTTGCCTGTCGTCGCCGGCGATCTCGATGTCGAATACTTTCCCTTGCCGAACCGAGCTGACGCCTTCGAAGCCAAGACCGGCCAGGGCATGTTCAATGGCCTTGCCTTGCGGGTCCAGTACGCCGTTCTTCAGGGTAACGGTGACACGGGCCTTGATCACGTCCTTAGGTCCTCAATGTTTGGTCGGCTTGGGGTCGCTGGTGGCTACCAGTACCGGCCCGATCGGGCGTGGCGGCTCGTTCTCGTTCATGATGCCGAGGCGGCGGGCAACTTCCTGATAGGCTTCGACCAGCCCGCCCATGTCACGGCGGAAACGATCCTTGTCGAGCTTGTCCTGGGTGGCAATGTCCCAGAGGCGGCAGGAGTCTGGCGAGATCTCGTCTGCAACGACGATTCGCATCATGTCTCCTTCGTAGAGGCGGCCGCATTCCATCTTGAAATCGACAAGCTGTATGCCGACACCGAGAAACAGGCCGGACAGAAAATCGTTGACGCGAATGGCCAGTGCCATGATGTCGTCGATCTCCTGCGGCGATGCCCAGCCAAAGGCGGTGATGTGCTCTTCCGACACCATGGGATCGTCTAGCGCATCGGCCTTGTAGTAGAACTCGATGATCGAACGCGGCAGCACCGTGCCTTCCTCGATGCCGAGACGCTTTGCCAGCGAGCCGGCCGCGACGTTGCGCACCACGACTTCCAGCGGAATGATCTCGACTTCCTTGATCAGCTGCTCGCGCATGTTGAGCCGCCGGATGAAGTGGGTCGGTATGCCCATCCGGTTCAGATGATTGAAAATGTGTTCGGAAATGCGGTTGTTGAGCACGCCCTTTCCGTCCACGATCTCGTGCTTCTTCTTGTTGAAGGCGGTGGCGTCGTCCTTGAAGAACTGGATCAGCGTTCCCGGCTCCGGCCCTTCGTAAAGGATCTTGGCCTTGCCTTCATAGATGCGGCGGCGTGACTTCATGGGATTTTCTCTGGTTGGGAGGGAAGGCGACGGCGACCGGTCCCTTTTCTGCGGCCAGCAGCCGCCATGGATCTCGAAGCGGTCTCTAGCGCAAACCAGCCCTTTGCTCAATGAGCAATACCAGCCATCAACCAATTTGGACCCGAAATGCCGCAGCGAGGCATAGGGCTTCTGATATTGACCCCGGGCCCAGCTTTTGTTTTCTGCTGTGAAACCACATATTCGCAGGCCATCCCCGTTTTCCATCGGAGAGAATAACCATGACCAGCATGAAGGACCGCCAGGAAGGGTTCGAGCGCAAGTTTGCTCTTGACGAAGAGCAGAAATTCCGCGCGACAGCCCGCCGCAACAAGGCCCTTGGCCTTTGGGCGGCGGAAAAACTCGGCAAGACGGGCGAGGATGCGGAGGCCTACGCCAAGGAAGTCGTTGTTTCCGACCTCCAGGAGGCCGGCGACCACGACGTGCTGCGGAAAATTCTGGCCGATTTTCAGGCCGCCGGCGTGCAGCAATCGGAGCATCAGATCCGTCGTACAATGGATGAGTTGATGGTCGAGGCGATGCAGTATGTGAAAGACGCCGGCTGACTTCGGCTTCTTCTGGACCAATTGACCGCCCGAATGTCTCGGGCGGTTTTTCTTTGCTTTCCAGCTGTTTCCGACCGAAACTGGAATCGAAACAGGAGGAGCACCATGTCGCTGAGAGCACGTCTGGATGCCGGTGAGACCTTGTTTACGGCCTGGTCGGGTGTGCCCGACGCGCTCACCGTCGAGATTGTCGCCAGGCAGGGTTTCGACTGCGTGACCCTGGACATGCAGCATGGCGGCCACAATGAAGACAGCGTCTTACGCGGGCTCGCACCTGTTTTGGCGGTAGGCAAGCCGGCCCTGGTGCGAATCCCGGTCGGCCGCTTCGACATGGCAAGCCGTGCGCTCGATTTTGGCGCCGAAGCCGTGATCGCCCCGATGATCAATTCGGTGGCGGATGCCAGGGCTTTTGCCGAATCGATGAAATATCCGCCGGTCGGCGGCCGCTCATGGGGCCCGACCTACGCCTTCCCGCGTCATGGAAAGGGTGACTTTGCAGAATGGCTGCACGAGAGCAACCAGCGGACCATGGCCTTTGCCATGATCGAGACACGAGCGGCGCTGGCCGCTTTGGACGGCATCCTCGATACACCCGGCATTGACTGCTTCTTTCCCGGCCCTTCGGAC
>QGUU01000231.1 GCA_003242525.1 Pseudomonadota bacterium
GGAACGCTCAGGTCCAGCGTTTTGGTGACCGACCAATCGGTCCATTTGACGCTGCCATAGACCAGCCAACCCGGGGCAACGCCGGTCTGGGCCTTGAATTCCACGGACTGCGGAAATTCGGCCTTGCCCGTTGCCGGAAAGAACCCATTCGCCAATCCGGTTGCATCTATGTTCACGCCGGAACGGTACATCAGTTGGGTACGAAGGGCGATCTCCGGAATTTCATACGCCAGGCCAGCCCGCCAACCGAAGTTCTCGTCGCGGAGATTCACGTTAACCGCTCCAGCCCCCGCAGTCAGGTTATAGTTGACGTCCTCCCGATAGACGCCACCGATCAACCAGAGGCGCCCCTTCTCCAGATCGAACTTCACGCCGCAGGTGGCCGCAGCCTCGTAGATGGTGAAGTCCTCGTCGAGCTTATTGAGCGGCCCGCTAGGCGTGGGCCATGTCGCGGCGCCGCCGAAGGATTGCGTATAGGTACCGGCGCAGGACAGGTTCTCGCTGAATTTGAACTTTATAGCGAAGGAGGGAATGACGTAGTCGTCGGCATAGTTGACACCGACAAGCTCCGGATTGCCCGGATTGGTCTTGTATTTGCGCGTCGGCGAGACATAGGTCACGCTCGAGCGCATATTGAAATTACCTTCCTCGAACAGAATGTCCGTGTCGGCGGTACCGCGGCTGAACCCCCCCGCCGAAGCCGCGCTGGTGAGCGCAAGCGAAAAACATGCCGCGACAAACGGTCCTTTCATGCCCGAGCACTGCATGACCTTCTCCCCGATGAACCACGAAGCTCAAGCTAGAGCTAAATCTTGTTAACGGGGCAATAACGATGTTCCTGGCCGTACAAGTACACCGGCAGGCGGCGGGCGGATATCGACCAACAGCATTTCCGACCGGCAACGGAAATTCGCGAAAAAGCGCTTGCCGGCCGCTGAAAGAGCTCGATTTTTTTGCCAAATCAGCGAGAAATTTGACCCATAACGGCGAAATTGGCCGCATTGTTACATTATGGTCACAATGCGGCAAAAACTTCCGTTTACGTCAAATGCTCCAACGGAAGGTGGCGGGGGAAATCCAGCTACCCCGCCTCCCTCACCCGCTCCAGCGCCGTAGCAAGCCGCGCCTGCGATTCGGCATACTCGGCCATTTTCTCGCGTTCGGCCGCCACCACTTCGGCAGGTGCATTGGCGACGAATTTCTCGTTCGACAGCTTCTTGCTCAGCCGCGCAATCTCCTCGGTGACCTTGCCCAGTTCCTTTTGCAGGCGTGCGGCTTCAACCTTGAGGTCAATCAAGGTGCCAAGCGGGAGACAGGCGGTCGCCTCGCCAATGACAATCTGCGCCGAACCTTTCGGCGCGGAGTCGGCCAGCGAAATTTCGCCGATGCGCGCCAGGCGTTTGATTGCGCCATCATGGCGGGCAAGCCGCTCGCGCGTTGTCTCTGCTGCGTCGATGACCACGAGCGGCGCAACGGCCGCGGGCGGCACATTCATTTCGGAGCGAACCGAGCGGATGCCGGACACCAGGTCGATCAGCCAGTTGACGTCGGCAGCGGCTTCTTCATCCTCGAATTCGGGAGCTGGCCATGAGGCGTGGCACAGCAGCGTCGGCCGCTGCTTTCCCTCGCCGGCGGTCTGCGCCCACAATTCCTCGGTCATGAACGGCATGAATGGATGCAGCAGCTTGTAAATCTCGTCCAGAACGAAGGCGACACAGGCCCGGCTTTCGGCCTTGGCCGCCTCATCGTCGCCCGCAAAGACAGGCTTCAACAGTTCCAGATACCAGTCGCAGAACTGGTTCCAGACGAACCGGTAAGCGGCGCTGGCCGCCTCGTTGAACTTGTATGAGGATATCCCCTCGGTAATGGCCCGCGCCGTGCGGGTCAGTTCGGTGAGAATCCAGCGATTGAGCGTAAGCTTCGCATCGCCCAGCCACACGCTGTCGTCACGGGCAACACCGTTCATTTGGGCGAAGCGGGTAGCATTCCATAGCTTCGTTCCGAAATTGCGGTAGCCTGCTATGCGAGCCGGATCCAGCTTCACGTCGCGTCCCTGCGCAGCCATGATCGCCAGGGTAAAACGGAGGGCGTCCGCTCCATATTCGTCGATCAGGTCCAGCGGATCGATGACGTTGCCTTTCGACTTCGACATCTTGGCACCGTTCTTGTCGCGCACCAGCGCATGGACATAGACGGTGTGGAACGGCTCCTTCCCGGTGAAATGCAGCCCCATCATCATCATGCGGGCCACCCAGAAGAAAATGATGTCGAAGCCGGTGACGAGGACGGAAGTCGGATAGTAGGTCTTCAGTTCCGGCGTCTCTTCCGGCCAGCCGAGCGTGGAGAAAGGCCAGAGCGCGGAGGAAAACCAGGTGTCGAGCACATCCTCGTCGCGGGTCAGTATGTCGCCCGGCCGGTAGTTCTCCAGCTTGTCTTCCACCCAGGCCTTCCAGGGCCCTTCATGCGAAAGATAGTACTGTATGGCTGCGTCCAGCGCCTCTTCCTCCGTCTTTTCGACGAAGACATGGCCGTCCGGCCCGTACCAGGCGGGAATGCGGTGGCCCCACCAGAGCTGGCGCGAGATCGTCCAGGGCTGGATGTTCTCCATCCACTCGAAATAGGTCTTTTCCCAATTCTTCGGCACGAAGTTCGTGCGCCCTTCCCGCACGGCGGCTATTGCCGGCTGGGCCAGAGTCTCCGCATCGGCAAACCACTGGTCGGTCAGCATCGGCTCGATGACAACGCCGGAGCGGTCACCGAAGGGCTGCATGATCTTCTTGTTCTCCACATGGGGAACTTCATTGCCCTCGGCATCCTTGACCGTTACCGCAAGCCCCTCGGCATTGATGGCCTCGACTATGCGCTTGCGTGCCTCATAACGATCAAGGCCGCGGTACTCGTCCGGAACGAGATTGAGCGCGTCAACCTCCGCCTCGCTCGGCAATTCGCCCGAGCGCACGATCTCGGCCGCGCGGGCCGCGCACACCGCATAAGGCTCGCCGTCGGAGCGCATGGCCGCTCTGGTGTCCATGAGGCGGTAGAGCGGGATGTTGTTGCGACGGGCAACCTGATAGTCGTTGAAGTCGTGGGCGCCGGTAATCTTGACCGCTCCCGAGCCGAAGGCCGGATCCGGATATTCATCCGTGATGATGGGGATCAGCCGCCGGTGTTCCTTCGGCCCGACCGGAATTTCGCACAGCTTGCCGACGATCGGCGCATAGCGCTCGTCGGACGGATGCACTGCCACCGCTCCGTCCCCCAGCATGGTTTCGGGTCGCGTTGTGGCAATCGAAATGTAGTTCCGCTCTTCCTGGAAGATGACGTTGCCGTCCGCATCCTTTTCCACGTAGGTGTAGGTTTCACCCCCGGCCAGCGGGTATTTGAAATGCCACATATGGCCGTCGACCTCACGGTTCTCCACCTCAAGGTCGGAAATCGCCGTCTCGAATCTGGGATCCCAGTTGACCAGTCGTTTGCCGCGATAAATCAGCCCCTGCTTGTAGAGGCTGACGAAGACCTCAATGACGGCCTTCGATAGACCTTCGTCCATCGTGAAGCGCTCCCGGCTCCAGTCGCAGGAGGCGCCAAGGCGCTTCAACTGGTTCAGGATGGTCCCGCCCGACTGCGCCTTCCATTCCCAGACCTTCTCCACGAACTCTTCGCGGGTAAGGTCGCGGCGATGAATCTGCTGCTCCATCAACTGTCGCTCGACGACCATCTGGGTGGCGATGCCGGCGTGATCGGTCCCCGGTTGCCACAACACGTTCTTCCCGCGCATGCGCTCGAAGCGGACCATGATGTCCTGCAGCGTGTTGTTCAGCGCGTGCCCCATGTGCAGGGAGCCGGTGACGTTGGGCGGCGGTATGACAATGGTGAAGGCCTCGGCACCGTCCTGCGCACCAGCGCCGGCGCGGAAGGCATCGGCCTCCTCCCAGGTTCTGGCGATCTTGGGCTCGACGCTCCTGGCGTCATAGGTCTTTTCAAGCATGGGAAAGGCGTCCGAACGGTCGGGATTTTGCTGATGGTGTAAATCGGAAGGTTCCGGGCAAGTCAACCGCACCCAATAGGTGCGTCACTCCTGTCCAATCTCCCATGGAAAGCATTCGCTATCTCAGCCAGCGCTCGATACGCGCCAACGCTTCCTCCATGTCCCGATGGCTGCCGGCATAGGAAAAGCGCATGTATCTGTGGCCATGCTGCGGGTCAAAGTCCCGCCCCGGCGTTGCCGCGACGTGAGCCTCGTTGAGCATGCGGCGGGCGAACTCCATGCTGTCATTGGTCAACTGGGACACATCGCAGAAGGCGTAGAAAGCGCCGTCCATGGGCGCGGCCAGTGCGAAGCCTAGCTCAGGAAGGCGGTGGGCGAGCAAGTCCCGGTTGCTCGCATATCGCGCCTTCACCCGCTCCAGTTCTTCAGAAGCGTGGAAGGCTTCGATAGCCGCGATTTGCGACAGTTCCGGAGCAGAAATATAGAGGCTTTGCGCGATACGCTCCACCGGGCGCACGAGCGCCTCGGGCAGCACCATCCACCCGATGCGCCAGCCGGTCATGCAATAATATTTGGAGAAGGAATTGATGACGGTCACGCCGCGCCCGTAGGCCAGTGCGGTGGTATCCGGGACATCATAGGCGAGCCGGTGGTAAATCTCGTCCGAAATGACGGCGATACCGGCCTCCTCGGCCGATTCCACCAGCCTGCGCAATTCTTCGGGAGGAATCACGGCGCCAGTAGGATTGGCAGGACTGGCAAACAGCACGCCTTTCAGCGGATTCTCGCGATGCGCGGAAGCCAGACGGTCTGCGGACAGATACGGCGATCCTTCCAGGTCAATCTCGACAACGTCGATGCCAAGCGCGGCCATGATGTTGCGATAAGCCGGATAGCCCGGCGCAGCGATGGCGACGCGATCACCTGTATCGAACATGGCCAGAAACGCCAGGTTGAAGCCGGCTGACGAACCCGTGGTGACAGCTACCCGCTCCGGGGCCAGTTCGATCCCGTAATGCTGTTCATAATGCGTCGCGATCGCCGCGCGCAGCGTGGCAAGCCCAAGCGCGTCGGTATAGCCGATGCGCCCCCGCTCCAAGGC
>QGUU01000232.1 GCA_003242525.1 Pseudomonadota bacterium
CCCTTGGGCTGGTGAATAACGCGGCCGAAACCGGTGCCTACTTCAATGCGGAGATGGCGAAGGCGCTCGGGGACCACCCGCATGTCGGTGACGTGCGTGGCGAGGGCATGCTCTGCGCGGTGGAATTCGTGGAGGATCGCGATCAGCGCCGCTTCTTCGACCCATCGCGCAAGGTCGGCCCGTCCGTCGCGACAGCGCTGCTGAAGCGCGGCGTGATCGGCCGCGCGATGCCGCAAGGGGATATTCTCGGCTTCGCGCCACCGCTCTGCCTCACACGCAAAGAAGCAGACGAGATCGTCGGCAAGACGGTCGAGGCTGTTCGCGAGGTGGTGGGCTAGCCGCCCACCCCTTTCTACCGAAGAGCACGTCCTTCATCGACTGGGAGTGCCTTCAAGGCTTCGGCTTCGGAGGCACTGGATGCCAGGGCGCGCCCAACCTGCGCGCGCTCCGCTCATTCGTGCCACTATGGGCAGGCAAGCGATTGACTGCCGCATGACCTCGTTTGTTGCGAGACTACGCCGAGCGACTCTTACAGTCGTGAACGCGCGCCGGAGTCCCGGCGCGCGCGAATTCTCGCAGACGCCATGCGAATTGTTGCCGGCACAGCCCCACTGTCTTTTGAACGGCGCCGATCCCGCAGAATCGAAAGAGACGCGAGGGCCAGCAGGAGTGCGCACCCAAGGCAGGGGAAAAGGACTGCCAAGATGTGGCTCGCAATAGTACCGACCTCCATGGCGACCTCGCTTCAGCGTATGCGTGGAAGGGAACTGAACTGGTGATAGGGCGGCGGGGAAGTGAGGGTCCATTCCAGCGTCTTGGCACCCTCTCCCCACGGATTGGCTTGCGCTACGCGTTTGCGCGCAAACGCCTCCGCAACGAGAACGAAAAACAGCACCAGTCCGGCGGTCGAGATGTAGGAGCCGACGGAGGAAATGAAGTTCCAGCCGGCGAAGGCGTCGGGGTAGTCGGCATAGCGGCGCGGCATGCCGGCGAGACCGAGAAAATGCTGCGGGAAGAACACCAGGTTCACGCCTATGAACATGGTCCAGAAATGCAGCTTGCCGAGCGTCTCGTTGTACATGTAGCCGCTCATCTTCGGGAACCAGTAGTAGAAGCCGGCGAAGATGGCGAAGGCGGCGCCCAGTGAAAGCACGTAGTGGAAGTGCGCGATGACATAGTAGGTGTCCTGCATCGGCCGGTCGAGGCTGGGATTGGCGAGCTGCACGCCCGTCACGCCGCCGATCGTGAACAGAAGGACGAAGCCCATCGCCCACAGCATCGGCGTCTTGAAGGAGATAGAGCCGCCCCACATGGTGGCGATCCAGGAAAACACTTTCACGCCGGTCGGCACCGCAATGACCATCGAGGCGAAGGCGAAATAGCGCTGCGAATCGACCGAAAGACCCACGGTGAACATGTGATGCGCCCAGACCACGAAGCCGATCACGCAGATGGCGACCATGGCGTAGGCCATGCCGAGATAGCCGAAGATCGGCTTCTTCGAGAAGGTCGACGTCACATGGCTTATGATGCCGAAGCCCGGCAGGATCATGATGTAGACTTCCGGGTGGCCGAAGAACCAGAACAGATGCTGGTAGAGAACCGGGTCGCCGCCGAACTCAGGCGCGAAGAAGGTCGTGCCGAAATTGCGATCCGTCAATAGCATGGTGATGGCACCGGCCAGCACCGGCAGCGAGAACAGCAGCATGAAGGCAGTGACCAGTATCGCCCATGCGAACAGCGGCATCTTGTGAATGGTCATGCCCGGTGCGCGCATGTTGAGGATGGTCGTGATGAAGTTGATGGCACCAAGGATGGAAGATGCCCCCGACAAGTGGATGGACAGTATGACGAGGTCCACCGCCGGCCCCGGCTGGCCGGTGATCGAATAGGGCGGATAGAGCGTCCAGCCGCCGCTGTGGCCAAGGGAGCCGGGCGCGCCGGGAACGAAGAACGACGTCAGGAACAGGATGAAGGAGGTCACCAGCAGCCAGAACGAGATGTTGTTCATGCGCGGGAAAGCCATGTCGGGTGCGCCGATCATGATCGGCACGAACCAGTTGCCGAAGCCGCCGATGAGGGCCGGCATCAGCACGAAGAAGATCATCACCAGCCCGTGGGCGCTTACAACCACGTTATAGGCGTTCGGGTCGAGAAAGATCTGCAGGCCAGGCTCCTGCAACTCGGCACGCAGCGCTACGGACAGGCCAGTGCCCAGTATGCCCGCCAGCATCGAAAACATCAGGTAGAGCGTGCCGATATCCTTGTGGTTGGTCGAATAGAACCAACGCACGAAGAAGGACGGCTTGTGGTCGTCATGGGCGGCGGTTGTGTCCGTCATCGTAAGCACCTGTCATCTGTCAGGCAGGCGGTTCGATGTCGGGCGGCGATAAGCTCGTCGTAGGAAACCGCCTGTCGGTCTGCCGGCCCTCTGGAGGGGCATCCGCGGGGCGTGACCCGCATTGCAGCCATACAGGCTCGCGGTTGGTGTCGGCGAAGCCCACCAACGCAAGCCTGTGGTTGCAGCACAATCACTGCCGGACCGTGGCGCTGTTAAAAACAGAAAGCAAACGGAATTAAATGCTATATTAGTGCAAAATTATTGCATCAAATGGAGACCTTATGGACATCGACCGGGCACGGACATTCCTGGAAATCATCGAGTCCGGCAGCTTCCTGAGCGCCGCCGAGCGTCTTCATGTGACTCAGACGACGGTCAGTGCACGCATCCGCACGCTTGAGGATGAACTTGGCCAGAAGCTGTTCGTGCGCAACCGCAACGGCGCCCAGTTGACGGCTGCTGGCAGGGAGTTTCAGCGCTACGCCCAGTCAATGGTGCAGCTTTGGGAACGCGCTCGACACCAGCTTGCCATACCGGCCGGCAGGACCAGTATCGTGGCTCTTGGTGGCGAGCTCAGCTTGTGGAATCCACTGCTTCTGGACTGGCTTGTGTGGATGCGCAAGTCAGAGCCGCAGGTCGCCATCCGGGCGCGGGTCGGCCTTCCGGACCAGCTGCTCGATGAATTGCGGACGGGCGTTCTCGACATTGCGGTGCTCTATGCGCCGAAACTGCTGCAGGGCTTCACCGTCAAGCTTCTGCAGGAAGAGCGTCTCGTGCTGGTCAGGAGCAAGGCCAGGGATATTGATGACGGGGCAGCCGATTACGTCCACGTCGATTGGGGACCGCTTTTTTCGGCCCAGCATGGCGAAGACCGGCCTGGCGAGCCGGGGCTGGCTGTAGGGCTCGGACCCCTGGGGCTGAGCTATATTCTGCGGGCCGGCGGCACGGGGTACTTCCGCAAGGGTGCGGTTTTGCCGCATCTCGCAGCCGGGGAACTGGAACTGGTCGAGGGTGCGCCGGAATTCACCTACCCGGTTTATGCCGTCTATCCCGAGGCGGCCTCCGAACGAGCCGAAGTAATGGCGTCATTGAGGGGATTGATCGAGGTTATGGAGTAGCCCGGCCGCCCGTGGCTAGACGATTTCGAAATCCGGCGTACTCCGGATGTCCGCCAGAATGCGCAAGGCCCGTTCCAGGCTGCTTCGCTGTTGCGGCGCCATGAGGCAAAGGCGGACGCCCCCGGATTTCTCGCCGCCGATTTTGACAGCGTCCGGCGGAGTGACGCGAACGCCCCGCTCCAGCGCTCGACGGGCGAATTGCTCCGCCGCACCCGTGGCCATCGGAAGCCAGATATGAGGGGAGCCCGATGGCATCGGCACCGATGCCAGGCCAAGTATCTTCCTTGCAAGCCCGACGCGCTCTCGCGCCTCTGCGCGGAGAAGGTCCTTGGCCTCGGCATGGACGCGCGCTTCGAAAAGTGCCCGCGCAACCTCCAGGTCAAAGGGCGATGCACCCCAGGTTTCTGCACGCACCCTTGCGGCAAGCGCCGCCCGGCGTGCTCGTGGCGGAACCAGAACGCCAAGGCGGATCAGCGGTGTCAGCGATTTGGAGACGCCATTTATGTAATACACCCGGTCAGGATCGAGCTCCTTGAAAGTCCGCGAATCCGACTGGGCATAGACGGCGTAGATATCGTCCTCGATAATGAAGGCATCGTGCCGGCGGCAGACCTCCAGAATTTCTGCCCGGCGCCGCTCGCTCATCTCGAACCCGAACGGATTCTGGCAGACCGGCGTGAGGTACAGGGCCCTGCAATCGGTCTCCTCGAACAACCGCTGCAGGTCCAGGGGAAGCATGCCCTGCTCGTCATGATCGACGGCATGAAGGTCGAGCCCGAGGTTCCTTGCCGCGGCGATGGCTCCGGAGAACGCCGCCGCCTCGGTGGCAACACCGCCTGTCTGGCCGGCAAGATCCGCCATCGCCAGGTGAATGGCATGCTGGCCGCCAACCGTGACAAGCAGATCATCGGCATCCGCTGGGCACCTGGTTTCGGCCAGCCAAGCCGCCACCACCAGTCGGTGATCGCGCCCGCCACCAGGTTCCGGATAGCCGCCATTGGGTACGCTGCCCAATCTCGTTGCGGCCAGCACCGCTGCCGCGCGGAATTGCGCCTCGTCGACCACCGGCATGGGAACATTGAAGTTCAGGTCAACATATCCCTCGGTGGCTTCGGCCGGCGCACTGACGAACGTGCCGCGACCGGTCTCGCCGCGCACGACGCCGCGCTTCTCCAGAAGATCGATTGCCTTCGTGACCGTGCCGATGGCGACATTTGCGCCCCGCGCGATTTCGCGATGCGTCGGAAGACGGTCTCCCTTGCCATAACGCCCTGAAGCGATCAGTTGTTCGACTGCTTCTGCCAGGCGTTCGTGTAGCGGCCCCTTCCCGTCCGGAAGCGAAAGCTGAACTGTATCCGCGTCTGCCATGCCTGTCCCTGATGGAAAGTACCGATTGTATCATCGGGGTTCCGGGATTGGATCATTCAGCGCTATCCCGCCCATTGCAAAGGAAATCTCGCACGAGCGGTCCGCGTAGCCGTCGCTGACGCTGCGCCTGCGCATCTGCGAAAGTCCCATACCGCCAGCTTCATCAACGTTTTCGGGCCATTTTCACGATCAAGCCCGTTTCGACTGGCTCATAGGGTCGCACCGCTGGATCTTC